>JBEAZU010000406.1:0-11282 GCA_041169945.1 Bacteroidota bacterium | reverse complement strand
ATTGTGATAGATACCATGTTTGTAAAGGAAGAGAATTTGGGGTTTAGGGGAAAACGCTACAATGTGCAAGTGAAATTCAAAGACGACGGTACTATCGCTAATTATTATAAGCTCATGGTGTATGTGAATGGCGTTAAATCATCAAGTTTGAGGGTGAGAACCGATGAATTATTCAATGGGAAAGTAGCTGATTTGATTATTCGTATGGATAATAACCAAGTATTGAAAGCTGGAGATCAAATAACGGTAAATATTCAGGGGATTGATAAAAATGTGTATACTTATTTTTTTGGAATCAATCAATTGGGTTCAGGTCCTAATGCTTCTGCGACGCCTTCTAACCCTACAAGCAACATCGATGGTGATTGTTTAGGCTATTTTTCAGCCAATGCCAATGCCCATAAAACGCTAATTATGCCATAGTTTGATGGCGTTTAAAAGGTTGACCAAGTTTCGATACCATGTCGAAACTTGGTTTTTTATTTTGAATTAATCGTCATCACCTGCTTTTTCATCTTGCGTTTGATTGGTAGAAGAATGGAGCTCGGTATGTCTTATTTGACCTCCCAAATAGCCTGTTCTTGCAATGAGTATAAAACTAATGAGCGATAAAGATATGATGGCAATCGCAATACTTCGTGTCAACGATGATTTTTGAATCGTTAGCCATATGCCAATTAATGAAGCAAAGCCTAATGCCATTAATGAAATCAAGGCATAAATGGCAAAATCTTCATGCTGTTTAATACTTGCTTCCACAACGCCTTGCAAATCTTCCACACTTTCTTCTGCACCTTCGCCACTCAAGTAGGCGACCATTGCTCCAAAGGCTGCAATGATAAATAGGTTATAAGCCGCTATTTTTGTTTGATTGCTTTTGGTATATAGTCCGTGTGCCAGTACAATTCCGCCCAATAATGAACCGAATATCGGAAGATGGGTAATTAATAAGTGAAGGTGTGTCTGATTCATAGCTTTGGTTTTTATTTAAGTGAAGGTCGACATAGTGGTATAGATTTATTGTGATATATGTCATTTAAATAAATGACTATAAGAGAGTTGTTGGGTATTGCATTGGCTAATTTGGTTTGGTATAAATTGCATAGAACCATATCACTTTTTATGGGAAATGAATAGTTTTATGGGGGCACAAGATGTTAATAGGGATTAAGAAATTGATGACCTTAGCGGAATAGTTAACGGTTCATCGTATTTGGTAACACGCTCCAAACGATTATTGTATAGTTTCCCAAAATGCTGATTTGTAGGTAGTCTTGTCATTGATGTCAATTGCTTCTCCAATAAATGGTGCAGCAAAAGCTTGGTGTAACCTTTCTGCTTCGCTGATGTATCTTATAATCGGTTCATCCCAAGGGTGATTTCCCAAAGAAAATTTAGACCAATGTACTGGGATGATTTTTGTAGCTTTCAAATCAAAACCCGCTTGGACTGTTTCTTCAGGCATCATGTGGATGTATTTCCAACTTTTATCATATTGCCCACATTCTAAAATAGCCAAGTCAAAAGGGCCATATTTTTCCCCAATCGTTTTAAAATGAGTGTCATAGCCCGAATCACCTCCCAAGTAAAGTTTGTGGTTTGTAGTTTCAACCACGAAAGAAACCCAAAGGGCTGTATTTCTTTTGAATCCTCTTCCTGAAAAATGACGGGCTGGTGTAGCCGTAACCTTAAATCCTTCAACTACACTTATTGTATCGAACCAATCCAATTCATGGATGATGCTTGGGTCGTAACCCCAATGTTTCAAATGTTCTCCTACGCCTAAGCCACAAATGACTTGTTTGACTTTCGATTTTAATTGTAAAATGGTTTTGTAATCGAGATGGTCCCAGTGGTCATGAGAAATAAATAAATAGTCGAGCTCCGGAATGTCTGCTACAGCATATACATCGGTACCTTTGAAACTTTTGGTGGTAAACTTAAGGGGAGACGCATTGCCACTGAATACTGGATCGATCAATATTTTTTTTCCATCAATTTGGATGAAATAGGAGGAGTGACCAAACCAAACATACACGTCTTCTTCAGGACTTAAATGCAATAAATCAGTTTGCTTACTGGGTAAACTATCTTTAGGCGTTTTTCTTGGTTTTTTTTCCAATAAAAATTCTTTTAAGACCTTATAATACGATACCCCTTCGGTTAGGTCTGGCGTATGATTGCTATTGGTAAAGCTGCCGTTTTTAAATTGTGGTGATTTTTCAAGGCGTTTTATCGCTTCTTTGTTGGGGCGTTTTCCAAATTTGGGTTGTGATAAAAATATGCGAATTGTAATGGTGAAAGCAATGATGGGGGCAATGATATAGAAACCTATCATGTTGGAGTGTGTGCTTAAGTTTGGAATTTGAATCTTGCAAAACTAGGTTTTATTTATGGGGTATTAAAATCGTTCGCCATGCTTTTAAACGCTTTCACCGAGTAAATGCAATGGGTTTTCGTGGAGTTTCATATTGCTAGCTCTTTGATATTCATCAATTGTTTTTTAGCGTCTACGATGTACTAACATCAATGGGGTTCATTATTCAATACTTTTGGTTTGGTGTGTTTTTGCTTTTTCTACCTTCGTTATTCAGCCCTTTGCTCCATGAATGAGGCAACATGGCGATGCCTAAAATGCAGTATTTCTACGCAAGTATTGTTGGGGTGGCAAGAGTATATAGTCATAAAACTTACAACTATGAACCGTTTTACAACGCCATCTTGGGTAAAAGCCAATAATATCGAATACGATAATTTCAGGTTGTTGCCACCTGCCTTTTTATTAGCCGTGAAAAATGGTTTGTCTCGTTTTAAGGAGCCTAATCCTGAAGTATCCATTGTGATACCTGCCTGGAATGAAGGTAAAAATTTGCTTAAAACATTGGCTTCTTTGTCTCAACTCAAACTGCCCTACAAAACAGAATTGATTATCGTCAACAATAATTCTACAGACGATACCCAAGAGATATTAGACTATTTTGGGATAAAATCTTTTTTTCAACCCATACAAGGCATCAGCATCACACGCCAAATGGGGCTTGAAAATGCGAAAGGCAAATATATTTTAAGTGCCGATGCCGATTCGTTGTACCCTGAAACATGGGGTATTGATTTTGTGCAACAGCTTAAAAATCCAAGGGTGTCGGTTGTATATGGCCGCTATTCATTTATTCCTTCTAGTGGCAATAGGTTTTGGTTAGGGATTCATGAAATACTAGCGGAGGCTATTTTTTATCTTAGAAGTCATAAAAAAGCATGTATCAATGTCATGGGTTTTAACTGTGCTTTTTTGAGGGAGGAGGCTTTAAAAATAGGAGGGTACAGTAAAGTAAATATGAAATGGGAAGATGGGATGTTGGCCAAAAGGTTGTCAGAGAACTTTGGTGAAATTGTGGTGGTCACTTCCGCTGATGCGCGTCCTTGGACAAGCGATAGAAGGCTAATGGCCGATGGCAGTTTATGGAAGGCTTTTGTAAGAAGGGTGAAAAAGGAATTGTCATATATACATGAATTATTACCCTTTGGGAAATGGAAAGTTTTGTCCAATAGTCAAAATTCCCTACACTAATGTTTCAACCTTGCGCTAGACCAATGTGCTCATGAAAAATACGATATTTTGCTGGTTGATGGCTTTTTCGTTATCAGCATCTGCTCAAAAGGCTGATTTTAGTAAATTGATTTCTCCTTATGATTCTATTCCTGAAATTGTGTACATCGAAAAATTGGTGAGCTTGGCGTGGGAGAATTATCCCAAAAATAAATCATTTGAAAACAAACGTGTAGAGGCTTTTGAAAAGGTGAAGTTGTCGAGAAATTCTTGGATGAATAATTTAAACTTGTTTACCAGTTTTAATTCCAATAACAATACGCAAACCCAAAACTTTGCCATCGTTCCAAATCTTGGCATGGGCTTGTCGTTAAATGTGGGTTCTATTTATAGTTTGCATGGCAATGTTAAAATTGCCAAAGAGGAACTTAAAATTGCGGAGAATGACATTAATGCGCAAAAATTATACATTCGTTCGGAGGTAATTTCAAGGTACAATGCCATGAAATTAAGCATGGACTTATTACGATTTCAAACTGAAGCTGCCGAAGAAATGCGCATGACGGTGGCGATGGTCAAAGCCAAATTCCAAAAAGGAGAAATCTCCATCGAAGAATACAATAAAGCATTTGCTGCTTTTACGGTAACCATGGAAAGGGCCATTACCAGCGAATCAAATTATAAAACAACCAAAGCAAATTTGGAAGAATTATTAGGCATTCATTTAGAGCAAATCATATAGCCATGTTAACTGCAACCGACATATTTAAAGCCATAAAAAACAAGATCTGGTGGATACTCGCCATTTTGCTGTTGGTGACAGGGGTGATGTATTATTTTACTGGTAAAATGGCTAAAAAATACAAGTCTAAAGCGCAATTTTCGACTGGTATTACGGAGTCTTCTGCCATTTCTTTGAACGAGAGCAAAGAGGTAAACCAACCTTTTGCCATTGCTCAAAAGTTTACCAATTTGGTAGAAATGATGAAATCTCGTCAAACGGTAAGCATGGTACAATACCGATTGTTGATGCATGAATTAACGGATTCAGTGCCTTTTAGACATCCAG
This sequence comes from Bacteroidota bacterium, assembly GCA_041169945.1. Classification (GTDB taxonomy): domain Bacteria; phylum Bacteroidota; class Bacteroidia; order Cytophagales; family UBA9547; genus CALPQG02. The sequence continues at coordinate 6,666 of JBEAZU010000406.1, read as the reverse complement.
AACATTTGCCTGAAATTTCTCCTGCCTTCAAAAAAGCACTATTGAAAAGGTTAGCTCATAAATTAGACAGTTGTGAAGTATTGACCACCACTCATAAATTAGACCAAGACATTTATAACCTGCTGAAGTTGTTTCAATACGACCAAGAAGATTTGTTAGGGCGAAGCTTAATCAAACGGGTGCCTGATAGTGATTTTATTATGGTGGAGGTAGAGTCTGCTTCGGCTACTTTATCGGCTTTTGTGGCCAATGCTTTTGTGGTGGAGTTTATTCAGTTTTATGACCTTCAACGTTCGTTTCAATCAGCTGGGTCGGTCAATTTCTTTGAACGCATGGCGCATCTTAAAAAAATAGATTTGGATGGTAAAGTGAATGAATTGAAACGCTTTAAACTTAAAAATAGGGTGATCAATTTGTATGAACAAACCAAGTCTATTGTCAATCAATTGTCTTCTGTTGAAATCATGAGGGAGCAAGAAAATATGAAAATTCCAGCCATGGAAAAAGCCATTAGAGACATTGATGAAAAGTTTACAGCCAAAGAAAAAAGATATTATGAAGCGGTGAGTGTTAAAATTAATGCGCAAATAGAATCCTTGAAAAATAAAATCAACCAATTGAATGAACGCTATTTGTCTAGCAATATGGAAGACCAATCGGCCAAGGATTCTATAGTCGTATTGAGAAAATCCATGGAACAATTGATTCAACAAGCGGCTGATGAAGCCATTATCAATCCTAATGCAGTAAAAATGGAGTTGATTTCAAGGAAGTTAAATGCTGAACTTGACAAAGAAATGGCCATGAAAACGGTGGTTTCTATTGATAAAGATATTGATCGTTTGCAAGCCATTATTTCTACTTTTGCTCCAATGGAAGCTTCTATAGGGGCTATTGAAAGAGAAATATCAGTGGCATCAGAAGTGTATTTGTTGGTGTTGAATAAATTGAATGTTGCGCAATTTTCGGCCCTTAATGATAACAATGCGCTGAAACAAGCAGAAATTGCCCAGCCTGCTGAACGTCCCGAATCGTCTAAAAAAGTGATGATTTTGGCACTTTCCATTGGTTTATGTTTAATTCTTGCCTTGATGGTGGTGATTGGCATGGCGTATTTTGACCAAACGTTTTACAACACGACCAGGTTTGAAGCCATTACGGGGTTTTCGGCCCTCAGTTTTTTGCCTGTACTTAAAACGGGAGACTTGTCTTTTGAAACCTTATTCTCTAGGGAGGATTTGTCTAATGAGGCGCTTTTCTTTGCCAGTAATGTCCGCAAAATCAGGCAAGAATTGTTTTCTAAAACCCAGCCTCATCAAAGTATATTGTTTACAGGCACTAAAAGCAAGGAAGGTAAAACCAGTTTGATCTTGGCGTTGGCAGCGTCATGCAGTCTTTCTGGTAAAAAAATACTATTGATAGATGCCAATTTTAGAAATGCGCAACTGACCAAATTATTGGGTGCACCAGCGTATTTGTCACCAGACACGAGCATTAAAAATGTACATGAGGCCATTTTTCAAACCGCCATAGCCCAAGTCGATTGTATCGGTTGTGCCATAAGTGCTGCGACGCCTGCGGAATTGTTAGGGAGGTTATTGGATAAGGCTGATTTTGAAGTTTTACAAGCCCAATATGACTATGTTTTTATGGAAGGGCCGTCTTTGCAACAATGGTCCGATAGTCGTGAATTGGCGCATTTGGCTACGCATGTGGTGACTGTGTTTGCCGCACACCATGCTTTGTCTGACAATGACCAAGAAGCCATTTCTTTTATCAATGGCTTGGCAGAAAAACACCTTGGGGCGATCTTAAACATGGTGCCCTTGGATGAAATTGTGGCTTTGAAAAATAAAAAAAGGCTGTTTTCTTTTACTAAACGCGCCGCATCATAGTTTGTGATTGGGTGTTTGACACTAAATAAAACTTTGCCCTGGGGCTATTAATGACTTGTTCTAATATTACCAATTATCTTAATATTTTATACAAGGCTATTGTAGTGCAAGCTTTAGGGTTGGGTACACATTACCCGAAGGGTTGACCTATAATAGCCATAGGTGCAAACTTTGGTTGAATAGCCGTTTGTAAATAGGTTTTGTCAAACAAGCAAATGCTAGAATAGGCTAATGATTTTTAAAAATAGGGTAATTATACTGAAAAATGATGTTGATTCTGCACGTTAATAAGCCTAAAACTTACTGATATGAGAATTGGAATAGAAGCCCAACGTATTTTTCGTAGCAAAAAACATGGGATGGACATCGTGGCCTTGAATACCATCAAAGCGCTACAAGCATTAGACAAAGTAAACGAGTATTTTATTTTTACCAATAACCAAGAAGATACGTCTTGCTTATCGGAAACATCAAATTTTAAAATTATCCGTACGCCAGGCTATTTGTACCCCATTTGGGAGCAAATTTTATTGCCTCGCATGGTTTCGAAATACAAAATTGATGTGTTACACTGTACTTCTAATACGGCACCAATCAATATCAATGTGCCTTTGGTAATCACCTTGCATGATATTATCTATTTAGAAAATAACCCTTTGCAGTTAAAAGGGACTTTGTATCAAAAATGGGGAAATTTTTACCGTTCTCATATTGTTCCTTTGGTCATTAAAAATGCCTGTAAAATTATCACGGTTTCAAATTTTGAAAAGAAACGTATTTCTGATTTTCTTGAAATCAATGAGTCTAGTTTGGATGCGGTTTACAATGGGGTAAGTGATCATTTTTTCAAAAAAGCCAACATTGTTCAAATCAATAGCATCAGAATCAAATACAAATTGCCAAGCGAGTATATCTTTTTATTGGGCAATACCGATCCTAAAAAAAATATTTCAAGAACCTTAAAAGCCTATGAACTGTACAGGTTAAAATCATCAAATCCTTTGCCTTTGGTCATCGCAGATTATTCAATCGAAAGTTTGATGAAAGAGGTACATGAAAATGGGTTAAAAAATGATACGGTAAATTTCATATACTTAGTCGGTTATGTTCAAAATACAGACTTGCCAGTGATGTACCAATTGTGTAGTTTGTTTTTGTATACCTCTATTAGAGAGAGTTTTGGGATTCCTATTTTAGAAGCCATGGCAAGTGGGGTGCCTGTGATTACCTCTAAAATTTCTGCTTTGCCAGAAATTGCGGGTCATGCAGCGATGTTAATTGATCCTTACAGCGAACAAGACATGGCCGATAAAGTTGAATTGGTATTGTCGAATGAAATATTTAGTGATCAATTGATTATCAGGGGGCTTCAGAGGGTGCAACAATTTAGGTGGGAGAAAACTGGCGAAACCATTTTGAATATTTATAATTCCTTGACCAATCAGCTCAATAAGTATGTGATGCCTACTTTGCCTTTGAAATTAAAGCATAGGATCGGGTGGAATTTGTTGGGCTGAAAAATGCCAAGCAATGCCTTTGAGGTAGGCTTTTAACAAATGCCATTCTTGCTGAATACAAAATAGTACAATGTTTTTAGGTGCAGCCAAACCAATAAAATACACCCAAAACAACAGGTAGTTTAGGCGGCTAACATTGCGCTTCATAAATATAATTCTGTTTCGGGTGATGTAATACACTTTTAAGGCCGATTTTTTTCCTACGGCCATCGATTCTTTATGGTACACCATGGCTTGAGGGATATACCAAAAAGTATATCCCGCTCTTTTTATCTTTTCGCAAAAATCTAGTTCTTCATAATACAAAAAGAAAAATTCTGACATTAAGCCTACCTTTTCAAGCACTTTTCGGGGAACCAACATGGCTGCTCCATGGGTGTGGTTACATAAAGTGGGGGTATTGTATTGCCCTAGGTCTACTTCTTTTTCACCAATAAATCCTCCTCTTCCAGTAATCGGATGGATAGGGGTGGCGCCTGCAAATTGTATGATGTTGGTGTCAAAATAATATACTTTAGGACTCACTCCTCCAATGCTTTCCGAGGAGGCCAATTGTGCCACCAAGGGTTCTAAAAAATGTGGGTCTACTTCTGTGTCGTTGTTTAAAAGTAAAATATACGCGCCTTTGGAAGCGCTAATGCCAATATTATTACCACCAGCAAAACCTACATTGACTTCGCTGATTAGTAATTGTACGTCGGGATATAATTCTTTGATGACCAAGGGCGATGCCGTGGAGGCATTGTCAACCACAATGATTTCAATGGCGGGATAACTTATCTTTTTCAAGGAAGCTATCATTTGACAAGTATAGTCCGCGCCATTGAAATTGACCGTGATAATTGATACCAATGGAAATTTGTTGTCAGTCATGTTATATGCCTCTTTTAGATCGTTCCCAAGCCGCAGATTGTTGTCCATTCATGAACCTTATATATCCTGCGATTACCGAATAATTCATAATTAAGAAATAATATGGAACAAAAAAAGTTTTGAGCTTGATGTTTTTATTTTCGAGTAGCCAACCAATTATAGCAAAACCATAAAAGCTGAATTGAACTAACAATATCATCCCATATAGGTTGCTATCAATCGCTAATAATATATTTAAAACCAATACCAACATCAATAAAAAGGGCACGATGGTCCATCTTAAAACGCGATGAGAGAAGTACTGAAAAGTGAGCACTGGGTTCGGCAAAGGGTTGAGGATAGGCAATAAACGTGACATCGATTGCCAACCGCCAGCACATATTCTAACTTTTCTTTTTAGCTCTTCTTTGATGGAGGCTGAAGCGGTTTCCATGGCATAGGCTTCTGGTTCGTATAACACCAGATAGCCTTTGGCCGCAATACGCATCGATAAAATGAAATCGTCAAGTATGGTGTCTTTTTCGATGGGGCTAAACAAGGATGTTCTAAAGGAAAAAAGCTCTCCTGCTGCTCCTACAATAGTATGTAATTCCGAATCTAGGCGTTTGAGCAAAGATTCGTATCGCCAATAAATACCTTCTCCTGCCCCTGCGGCTTGGTCAGCCGTTTTAGGTTGAATTCTTTTTTCGCCTGCTACTGCTCCAACTTTTGGGTTATGGTAATGCCTAACAAGTTTTTGAATGGCATCATGGGGTAAAATGGTGTTGGCATCAGAAAAAACGGTAATCTCTGATTGGATATGCAACATGGCCCTGTTTTCCGCTTCCGCTTTTCCTGCCCTGTGGGGGCTATGCAAAAGCTTGATATTGGGGAATTGTTGGATCAACGCAGGGCTGCCATCGTTTGAACCATCGGTGATGAAAATAATGGTCAATTTGTCCTTAGGATAATCTAAGGCAAGGCAATTGTTTATTTTTTGAACAACGGTATCGGCTTCATTGTAACAAGGCACGACAAAAGTAACACTCGGACAATAATGCGGATCGAAGGGCGTCTTGTTGCTTGAAAATATTCTTTTAAGTACAACAAGTACATAAAGAAGTATTCCATACCCTAAAAAGGTATAAAATATGATGGCTATTGCCGTCCAAAATACTAATTCCATGATGCGATGCTTTAAGTGATGTTGTTTTAAACGCATTTGTCTAAGGAGGAATTACGTATAACTACGCTATTTCAAGTACAAATAGCCTTTACTAAAAATGAGTTGTTTACATTATGCTCGTGCTAGATTGTTTGGTTTGCCAATTCGAATGTCTTTGGTAAATGTTTAAAAGGGCTTTATAAGCATTGCATTCATACAAAATAGACGTATGTAATAACCTTATGCCCATTCAATCGTATGATAAAAAATAATTTGACCATCGATTTTAAAATTTAACATGGGTAAAATAACCGTAATTATTGCAGATGACCATAGGTTGATTAGGCACGGCATAAAAATGCTCTTGGCCGACCATGATGAAGTGGAATTAATTGCTGAAGCTGAAGATGGGGAAGAGTTAATCAGCATGGTGCAAACGCATCAGCCCGATGTGATTCTGCTCGATGGCAGCATGCCCAGAATGGATGGCTTAACGGCCATGGAGAAAATCTTAGCTGAATTTCCGGAAACGGGCATTGTCATGCTTTCTATGCATGAAGATCCTGTATTTGTTCAACAATGTATTGAAGCGGGTGCGCTTTCTTATTTATTGAAAAATGTAGGCAGGGATGAATTAATCAATACGATTAAAAAAGTGGCTTGGGGCGAAAAAACATTTGGACCTGTTGTCAATGAAATGCTCATCAAAGGGCAGATGGAAGCGCGTAAACAAAAAAGTGAAACCATTAAAATTACCAGAAGAGAAAAAGAAGTAATGGACTGTTTGGCCAAAGGCATGACCACCAAGCAAATGGCCGATTGTTTGTTTTTAAGTAGTCGCACCGTTGAATCGCATAGGCTGCGTTTGTTGAAAAAATTTAATGCCCAAAATGCTACTGAATTAATTCGCATCGCCACCGAAAAGAAAATGCTCAAGCCTTAATGTAGGCTTGTTTGGGTAAATGATTGTTTGTATATAGCAATAGGATTGTTTTGCTTATGATATAAGCATAAGGGGCTATAACGAATAGGATATTTTGAGCCGTACTTCAATCTTAATTTTTGATGCTGTGGTGGAATGATATTGCCTTTCATGCTTTATGGTCATTTTTTTAAATATTTGTTTGCATTCAATTGTGTCATGATTGCTAAAAACTAAAACATCTATTTCCCTAATCCCTAAAAAAAAACTACCTTAGCGGTCTGTATACACTTTACTATTGTAGCAAAATCATGA
>JBEAZU010000405.1:0-2503 GCA_041169945.1 Bacteroidota bacterium | reverse complement strand
TGATTTTGGCTATATCAGCATAGGGAAACAACATGCCTATTTGAGTTCGAATAGAAAACACGGAGGTATTGATGATGATATATATTATGTTTTTGATAAACGTAAAGCACAAAAACAATTGGTGGTGATTACCCAACTTAAAAAATTAAACGGAGAAATTGTACCCCTTGAAGCAGTTAAAATAGTGCTATCAATGAATAAAGAAGAAGTGGCCATTAAAACATCAGTTACAGACAAGCCAATATTGATAGATTTAGCCATCAATCAAAACTATGCCGTCATGGCTAGCCATATAGGGATGGATACCATACAAACGACTATTGCCATGAGTGCTGAAGTCGACAAAAATGACACCTTAAAATTGTTGTTTGAGGAGAAAGATGAAAACATAGTGATCGCGAGTAAAGTAATAGATGCCAAAACAAAAACAGGAATCGCCAATGCTAAAGTGTATGTATATGACAATCAGCTTCATTCACATCAAGTTTACATCACTGATCAGGAGGGTAATTATTCATTCAAAGGAAAAAAGAAAAGTAAATACCTTATCAAAGCTTTACACCAAGTATATTTCTCAGATTGTGCTCAATTAGAAATAGTGAAATCAAAAGCAAAAACTACGATTACACCACTCGAATTAAACAAGATGGAACGCAGTATGACTTTTGAAATAAAAGATTTGTACTATGATTATGATAAGTCAGCTATACGTGCTGATGCAGCCATGGTATTAGATCGATTGGTAAGTTTCTTAAATGAATACCCAAACATTAAGGTAGAATTAGGGTCGCATACAGATGCAAGAGGGAGCGATAGCTATAATAAAGTGCTTTCTCAAAGTCGTGCCAATGCAGCCGTGGCATATATAGTTAGTAAAGGAATCAATAAAAATAGAATTACAGCCAAAGGATACGGTGAAAGTCAATTGCGAAACCAATGCCGCAATAATGTAAGTTGTACGGAAGAAGCACATCAATTGAATAGAAGAACTGAAATTAAAATACCTTCAATGTCAGTAAAAGAAAATGTGCTTCCAAAAGAAGACATTGATTTGAATCCATTCGAAAAGTTAACCGATTTTGAATCGTGTAGCCAAATCAAAGTAAATGAATAAACAATTCTAGCTTGTCTAGACAATCATGACATCACAAAAATAGCTATCCAAAATGGATAGCTATTTTTGTGATATGTTTTGAAGTGGCATTATTTTACAATTTCATAATCAACATAATCTCCTCCTAAAACTTTTTTCTTTTGGTTATATTCTTCAGGAATATGGTCAACATGTATGGCACCTTCTTTGGGCGCCTTGTATTGCTGTTGGTTACGTTGTTGTTGATTTGCCGCATTTTTTACATAATTCACAAACACAGTTTTAAGAAAAAACTTAGCGAGTTTGCTAAAAATGTATAAAAATAAAATGGTGAGTAAAATAAATTTAATCATGGCTATATTGGCTATGTTGATTTAAGTTACTGAACTCCAAAATTTACTTGGGAGTTCAATAACTTAAAATAGATTTATCTAGACGCGTATTGGTTATCGTAGTATTTTTGATAAGAACCAGAAGTTACATTATCAATCCAAGTTTCATTGGCCAAATACCAATCAATGGTTTTTTCAAGTCCTTCTTCAAACTGAAGAGAAGGTTTCCAGCCTAGTTCAGTCATAATTTTATTAGCGTCAATAGCATAACGCAAATCATGTCCGGCACGGTCAGTAACATAAGTAATCAATTTTTCAGACGTTCCTTCAGGACGACCTAATTTACGATCCATAACTTTGATTAACAATTTAATCAAATCAATATTGGTCCATTCGTTGAACCCACCAATATTATACGTTTCTCCTTCTTTTCCTTTATGGAATACATCATCAATGGCACGCGCATGGTCTAACACATATAACCAATCACGCACATTTTCACCTTTACCGTATACAGGAAGTGGTTTATTGTTTTTGATATTGTTGAAAAATAATGGCAGTAATTTTTCTGGAAACTGGTTTGGTCCATAATTGTTAGAACAATTAGAGATTACCACTGGCATTTTATAGGTATTGCGGTAAGCCCTCACAAAGTGATCGGAACTTGCTTTAGAAGCTGAATATGGCGATTGTGGGTCATAAGGGGTTGTTTCTAAAAAGAAGCTATCGTCATGTAATGATCCATACACTTCATCAGTAGAAACATGGTAAAATAATTTGTCTGAAAAATCTGCTTTCCACAATTCTTTAGCGGCATTCAACAAATTAACAGTACCCACGACATTGGTAAACACAAAATCAAGTGGGTTAGTGATAGACCTGTCCACATGCGATTCAGCAGCTAAGTGAATGACAGCATCAAATTGGTGTTCAGCAAAAATACCATTGATATACGCTGCATCAACAATATCACCCTTTAAGAAAGTATAATTAGGTTGATTTTCAATGTCAGTTAAATTTGCCAAATTTCCTGCATAAGTCAATTTGTCAAGGTTAAATATTTGATAATCAGAATATT
>JBEAZU010000404.1:0-4408 GCA_041169945.1 Bacteroidota bacterium | reverse complement strand
CTTTATCCCAAAGGGCACTGCCATCAGTAAACCAGCCATGAAAAAACTCGGACACTGAATTATCGGCCCCATAAGGATTCATATTGCTCAGGTAATTTTTACTTAAAGGATTTAATCCGTGTATGTAGTGAATATAATTCTCTGCAGCAATCATCGCGTCAGTATTTCTTGTCGGATTAATACCATATTTCACTACTTCATAAAACTGCAAACCTGTTCCACATTTATTTGCATTACTGCCCCATACATAATCTTTCATATAAGAATAGTAGGCATCAGTTTTACTATCATAAGGACCAAACCCCAAACCATTCAGTGCAGCCGATTTATTCATCCCAATGTTGCAACTGTTTTTAATGGCCGAAACCACCGCAGGCGTGGCTCCACTGAGCGAAGTATAATGAAGCAAAGCCTCTTGGTAATCGTGCTCAAAAGGATACATGTGGTTCCAAGCAATCAAATGCCCAGTGGTATAATTGGCATCGAAATAGGTTTTGTATTCGGTTGTTTCGGTAATACCAAAAAGATAGGCCGCCGCTTCTAATGTCATCATCTTGATGTCGTAATCAGCATAATTCATAGGGCCACCAGCCCAGCTCACAGCGGTAGTCCATTTGGCATCTGTGTCGTTGTTCCAAAATACGCTAGGGTTGTTTTTAGCCCAAATCCAAGCTTTCTCTGAAGCGATTTGCAACGTATCTGCATAGCAAGTACGGCCAATCTTTTTGTAAATTTTAGCACCCAAAGCAAAAGCAGCAGCAGCTCTTATTGTAGCAGCCGTAGATACAGGACCATACAAACACTTGGCGGTTGAACTAGAAGGAGGAGATCCGCCACCTCCACTTACCAAGGAGATTAGGCTGCCATCACTATTTTGCAAACGACGCAAATAATCCATCCCCCATTTGGCTTCATCCAACAAATCAGGAATTTGATTGCCCGATGCTGGCAAATTATAATCGTCGGTCCAGGCAGTTGGATTGTCGCCATAGGCCTTCAACATCATGATTACATAACCTGCTGTCCATGGCGTGTATTTATAATAATCTCCCGCATCAAACCATCCACCCGTAAGATTTCTTTCTAAAGAAGCATTGCTTTCATCCAGATAATACCTACAATTTTTTTGTTGATTGGGTCCCACATGACTTGCTCCGTCGGTATAACCAAGCGCAGCATAAGGAGCGGTTTTGGCGAAGTTTGCACGTTGGTAAAAGAAGGTTCTCACTGCATGTTTGAGCACCTCATTGTACACATCCTCTTTGATGTCAAAAGAATACGACTTTACGTTATTGGTCACATCCAACACATAGTAAGTACCAGGAGTAGTGACGGATGAAAAATCGAAATGCCATACTTTATCTCCTGAATGAGGGTCAGTACCGCCAGCATTCCAAGCCACAGCACTGCCTGTTGAAACTTGCACTTTTGACACTTCATTCACTACCGCATACGTAAGACCTGGAGTATAACTTTCGGCTGCATCTGCGCCTGTTTGTGGATCACGCAACACCGCGATTTTTTGTCCTGTGGGACGGTAGCCAAATTGATCGATTACGATGTAAGGGCTATAGGTTTGGGAATAGGCTACAGTAACGATGCAGCTAAGCATTAATAAGAGTGTTTTTTTCATTTTTGTGTGGGGAATTTTATGGTCTAATTTAAGGAATGATTTGCAAAATCAAAACTTATTGCATTAATACTTGCAGGGGCCATCATGCTGTCATAGATTTAAGTGCACAATCCACTGGCATGTATTTGAGGGCAAATACATGATTTGAAAGTGATTAAAAATTAAGTCATTTTATGGCACCATCAAAAAGCTCCAAAACTAAAATTTTGGAGTTTTTTTTTGAATTTTTTTGAATGTTTACATCTTGCTTGACAGTCAAGTTTTAAAAAGCTGCTCTTATGAAAGGTATGTATACCAAGTTAAAAAATAGTTTTGATGCAATTTTTTGCCGAGGCTTATGTTATTAATTTTGTAAATAATAGTATAGTTTTGCGTTTCAATACAATGCTTATATTCAATAAACCCCAAAACTTATGAATCAAACCCTAAAAACACTTTCATTCGGACTTATTGGAGGACTAATAGGCGCCGTGGCTTATGGCTATTTTCAAAACAATGTTTTTTCTGAAGCCACCTACATTCAAAACCAAACGCCTTTTCAAACTACTGCGCGTGTTGCGAATACCCCTGGCATGGCGACAGACTTTGTTGCCGCTTCTGCAGCAGGAACACCCAGTGTAGTATTTATCAAAAATATCTCCCAACAAACCATGAATTACGACATGTTTGGATGGTTCTTTGGTGGCGGTGGCGGAAGTCAAACCCAAGTAAGCACGGGTTCTGGGGTCATCATCAATAAAAATGGCTACATCATTACCAATAACCATGTCATCGAAAATGCAGAGCAGATAGAAGTGGTACACGAAAAGAGAACCTACATGGCGAAAGTGGTTGGGTCGGATCCTTCTTCTGATTTGGCCGTATTGAAAATAGAAGCCGACAATTTGCCCGCCATTAAAATTGGCAGTTCTAAAGCCACTCAAGTAGGCGAATGGGTATTGGCGGTGGGTAATCCATTCAACCTCAACTCCACTGTTACCGCAGGAATTATCAGTGCCAAAGGTCGGGATATCAATGTGGTTTCTGGTCGCTTTCCTTTGGAATCATTTATCCAAACAGATGCGGCCATCAATCCAGGAAATTCTGGCGGTGCTTTGGTGAATAGCAAAGGCGAATTGATTGGCATCAACACCGCAATACTTTCTCATACAGGCTCTTATTCTGGCTACGGCTTTGCGGTACCTGCCGATATTGCAATGAAAGTAATGAAAGACATCTTGGAATATGGGGAAGTACAAAAAGCATTTTTTGGCGCAGAAGTTTCTGATTTAAATACCCAATTGGGAGATAAATTACATACCAACAACCTCACAGGCGTTGCCATTACGTACCTGCAAAAAGAGGCCGCTGCTGAAAAAGCAGGTTTACAAAAAGGCGATATCGTAACCGCTATTGATGACATCATGATCAATAGTAAAGCTGAATTTGACGAACAAATTAGCTATTACAGACCAGGCAATAAAATCAAAGTCAGTTACCGTAGAGAAGACAGAATTGGAGAGACAAACATCTTGCTTACCAATAGAGAAGGCACTACCGATTTGCTCAAACGCGAAGTATATACCTCCACCCTACTCGGTGCCGATTTAGAAACCGTCTCTAAAGTAGAACGCGATAAATTAGGACTTGAAACCGGTATCAGGATAGCCAAAGTGAAAAGTGGCTTGGTGCAAAGAATGGGCATTCAGGAAGGTTTTATCATTACCGCGGTGAACAATAAAAAAATCAGAACCCCAGAAGAATTATCAAAAATATTTGAAAACCTCAAAGGCAGGGTCGTGATTGAAGGCATCAGTGCCAATGGGACCAAAGGATATTATTCATTTATCTTTTAAGATATTTGTATATGCCCAATTGATATTCGTTATTTGTGATTGCATTTCGTGGTAATGGCTTCAATAAAATCATTACAACGACATTAAAATTCAAGCGATAATGAAAGGAAGAATAAATGATTATAAATTCAAGGTAGCGTTGAAGCAAACATGTGCCGAACGTTATGCTTATTTTGTAAAAAGAATTGTAGCCAAAGAAGAACTTTGGGCATTGGTTGACAACGATGACAACTGGTCTTTGGTAGCAGAAGAAGGGAAAACACCCGTATTTCACTTATGGCCAGATGAAGAATATGCCAGTTTTGCGAGAATAGGCATGTTCGACAAATACTCTCCAACCAAAGTTGATTTACATGAATTCATAGAAGATTGGCTTCCAAACATGGCACATGATGGCGTTAAAGTAGGCGTTTTCACCCTTTCAGAAACAGAAAATTCAGCCGTAGACGCCTCTAAATTATTGGCCGATATTAAAGCGGAAGAAAAAATATTCTTCGATAGAATGTAAACCAATTAAACCAAATCCACTTTAATACATCCAAATTCAAAATATAAAAACCATGAAAAAATTAATGTTAACGATTGCCGGTCTTGTAGTAGCTATAAGCCTTTCTTTTGCTCAAAATGCTAATAATGCAGCAAAATCCCCTGAACAAAAAGCAACAAAACGCTCCGAAATGTTAACTCAAAAATTAGGTTTATCTCCTGAGCAAAAACAAAGTGTGTATAATTTAATTTTAGATAAAACTACGAAAGTAGAAGCCATCAAAGCAAAATATACAAGCAACAAAAAAGGGATGGGCAAAGAATTAAAACCACTTCGCGACAATTTTGATGCTCAAATGAAAGCCATTCTTACGCCAGACCAAGCAAGCAAATGGGCACAATTAAAGGCTGAACAAAAAGCAAAAAGAGCAGAAAAAAAAGGTGGTAAAAATAA
>JBEAZU010000403.1:0-11379 GCA_041169945.1 Bacteroidota bacterium | reverse complement strand
TTGGTGCCAGAAGCATAATCACCGGCAGATTCAGGCGTATAATTCCCAATAAAAACAGAGCCTGCATTGGTAATTTTATCCGCCAATTCCTCTGCATTTTCAGTGGCAATAATCAAATGTTCAGGGGCATATTCATTGGTTAAAGCAATGATAGCTGCCATATCTGACAATACAATTACTTTACTGTTTTCAAGTGCTTTTGCCGCTAATTCTTTTCTCGGCAAGGCTTCTAATTGTATCTTTACGGCTTCCATTACCAAGGTAGCCACTTCTTTATTACTGGCCACCAACAATACTTGACTATCGGCACCATGCTCGGCTTGCGACAATAAATCGGCGGCAACAAAAGCTGGAATAGCCGTTTCATCTGCAATCACCTGTACCTCAGAAGGACCGGCAGGCATATCAATAGCGATGCCTTCTTTATTGACCAAGGTTTTGGCTGCGGTAACATATTGGTTACCAGGTCCAAAAATTTTATATACTTGCGGAATACTTTCTGTACCATAAGCCAAGGCAGCAATGGCCTGAGCACCTCCTACTTTAAATATTTTGGTGATGCCAACCAAACTTGCGGCATATAAAATCGCAGGGTGCACATTTCCTTCTTTGTCAGGAGGGGTACATAAAACCACTTCTTCACAACCTGCAATTTGAGCAGGCACACCCAACATTAAAACTGTTGAAAACAATGGAGCCGTGCCACCAGGAATATAAAGTCCTACTTTTTGAATGCCTACAGCTTTTCGCCAACAAGTTACCCCTGCAACGGTTTCAATAGGCGTTGAAATGGAAACTTGGGCTTCATGAAACTTGACAATATTGGCTTTGGCTACATTCAGTGCTGTTTTTAAATCTTCGCTCACCAAGCATTGCGCGGCACTAATTTCTTGTGCCGTTACCGCTAAAGTATTTAATTGTACCTTATCAAAATCTAATGCAAATTGAAATAATGCCTTGTCACCCTCCAACTTTACTTTTTGTAAAATGGGGGCCACACGTTTTTCAATTTCTTCAAACTGCATGGTTGGCCTTGTAAGCAGGCTTTTCCATTCCGTTTTAGCAGGATTTTCAATAATGATTTTCATAATTCAAGGAGAAGCAAAGTCTTAAGCCAACAACGAAGCAAGACCAAATGGGAAATAACTACTGAATAATTTTTTCTATTGGGATAACGATAATTCCTTCTGCTCCAGCAGCATTTAATTTGCCAATCACCTCCCAAAACTCATTTTCCTTCACCACAGATTGAATAGAACTCCATCCTTCTTCCGCAAGTGGCGTAATGGTTGGGCTTTTCACGCCAGGCAATAATTTCACTATTGTATCCAAAGCACTGTTTGGTGCGTTGAGCATAATATACTTGGTATTTTTTGCCCTGCGTACGGCACTCATTCTAAACAATAATTCATCAAGAATGGCCGATTTTTCAGGATTCAAGCCTTCGTGCGCAATTAAAATGGCTTGAGATTGCAGGATAATTTCCACTTCTTTTAAGCCATTGCTAATCAAAGTACTACCAGAACTTACCAAATCGCATATTGCTTCTGCTAAACCAATATTAGGAGCAATTTCTACCGACCCACTAATTTCGTGTATGGTCGCATTGATTTTTTGATCCTTTAAAAAATCACCCAAAATTTTAGGGTAAGAAGTGGCAATATTTAAACCATTTAAATCTTGTCCACTGCTATAATCAAAAGATTTAGGCACAGCAATAGACAAACGGCACTTAGAGAAACCTAATTGTTCCACAACCCTCGCGGATTTGCCTTTTTCTAAAAAAACATTTTCACCAACGATACCAATATCGGCAACGCCATCATATACATAACCAGGAATATCATCATCACGAAGAAACAAAAATTCAACAGGAAAATTAAAAGCCCTAGCCGTTAGTTTGTTATCACTTTTATTGAAATCAACACCTGATTCTCTAATCAAATTCAAAGAATCTTCGCTTAAGCGTCCAGATTTTTGAATGGCAATTTTAAGTATAGCACTCATTGTAAATAATTGGTATATAAATTTGAAGTCTATTTATTTGAAATCCCCCAACAGTGAAGCTATATAGGGCTTGTATCGATGATCCTGCATTTTAGGCAGGTCCAAAATTAATTATATTTATTGATTTTTGGGATAATTAATTGAAATACTTATTGAGCAATACTAGATAAATCAACATAAGCAAACGCTTGTTATGGATGTGTCATGTACAAGCATAGAAGCTTATCCAAATCAATTGATTATTTAATCAGGTACTTATAGAGTTTAGGCCCTGCAGATGACCTAATTAAACCTATGCGTTTGGCATAATAATGATAAACGGGATCTACGCCAGGAATACTAAAATAAGTAGTACCAAGCGGGCCGGCAATAGATACACCTTGGAAGAAGGTCATTTTAACAGTAGCGACGTTTGCAAAACTCACCCCATCAACCATTTTAGCAGCATCGGTTTCAACAATTTTATAGGTGATTTTGTATTTTTTGGAATCATC
Source organism: Bacteroidota bacterium (assembly GCA_041169945.1). Lineage (GTDB taxonomy): Bacteria > Bacteroidota > Bacteroidia > Cytophagales > UBA9547 > CALPQG02. The sequence continues at coordinate 8,878 of JBEAZU010000403.1, read as the reverse complement.
AGTAAATTCATCACTCCAAGTGTCCCCTACTTTCACATTGTCTTTCATAAACAAAAACTTCACCCTGTCGATGCTGCCTATAAAAGATTTCAAGGTGTCATTTTCGCCAATAAAGGAGGCGAAATTATAGACATAATAATTGCCTTGAAATCGGTTAAAATAAGATTTCTTTTTACTTGGGGTACCGAGTACTACCCTAAAAAAAGCACCATCAATCACAGTATCTTGCGAAGTGACGGTCATCGTATCAAGGTTAGCCAAACTTGTGGTATCGGTGCGATATATCCAATAGGAGCCAACATTTCCTGGCTGATAAAGGTCTGCCGATTCCATATAAACGGGCGTTACGGCTGCTTTTTTACATGATATTAATACAAAAGCAAAGGCGATACAAAAGATTATTTTTTTCATGATTGATTTCTTAGAATTAAAAATTATTTCTTACTTCTTAAATGGTCTCCTACGGCCAATAAATGATCTACATTATTGTGTTTCAATAATTTAAACCCTTCATTTTCTACATACTCCAACAAATACAAACCAAGATTTTCATGTTCAAAACGATCCATGTGTTTTAATGGTGTGCCGGTAAGCAAACATAAAATGATTCTGATGGCACGACCATGCATACAAATCAATACATTTTCCTCGTCTGTCCTTGTTTTAAGCAATTCAATGACTTCTTGTTGTCGATTGGCGACATCCATTGGGCTGTCACCGCCATCAATTCTCAAATCCACTTCGCCCTCAGACCATCGTCTAATTACTTCATGGTAATATTTATTTTCACTTACGGTAATTTTCATACCATCTTTATCGCCCCAACTGATCTCATTTAATCCTTCATGAGCCTCCCATTTTATGCCTTTATCGATAAAACGCTGTACAGATTCTATACTTCTGTTTAATTTAGAGGTATAAATTCTATCAAATTTCACCTCTTTGTAAAAATTATAAAAAGCATCAGACTGACTGATTCCGAAGTCATTGAGAGAAGTATTGACACGACTACCTTGTACAATTCCCATTAAATTGTACTCCGTTTGACCATGTCTTATCAGGTATATTTTTTTGCTTTTCAAAATAATCCTATTTTTGGGATAAATTACTTATGCAAATTAAGGTTTTTACTTGAATATACAACCTGTGTCGACAACTGAAAATAAACTTATGCTATTAAAATTAGCATCTGAAACAAATATGTTAGCCCATCTAGGCATTGAAATCACGGAGATTGGCACAGATTATATTGTGGGAAAAATGCCCGTAGATGATAGAACCAAACAGCCTTATGGTTTTTTACATGGCGGTGCCTCAGTGGTATTGGCAGAATCGTTGGGTAGTATTGGGGCGAACCACTTCGTGGATCAAGAAAAATACTATTGCGTGGGTTTAGAAATTAATGCCAATCACCTTAGGCCAGTACAAAGTGGCTATGTAATTGGAAAGGCACAAGCCATTCACCTCGGGAAAACGACCCAAATTTGGGAAATAAAAATCACTAACGAAGCACAAAAACTGGTTTGTATTAGTCGGTTAACAATGGCGGTCATTGCTAAATCTTAATTTCATTTTGACAATTTATATATGTTGACAAATTCAGCAGCGACTGCAATTATTACGCAAGAATGGAAAGATGCTTTAGCCCAGCAACATAGTTTTGCGTTGTGGAAACTACCTCACTCCGACCACATTCAGCTCATTATCAACACCAAAGCGAACAGCACACAAAAACCTATTTTTAATGAAATAAAACCGGGTTTTGTATTCTCTCCTTTTAACAATCCATTTTTAAAGGATACCATTTTTATTGCTGCAGAAAAACAATATACTTTTTGCGACCTAAGCATGATGGAGCAGCCTGACTTTGTAAACGAGCAGTCAGACTTAAGCCACATTCAAAAATTTGAAGCCACTCAAGTTTTTTTTGAAAAAATAGTCAAAGAAGGAATTGCATTAATTTCGAAAAAAACTTTAAAAAAAATAGTGTTAGCAAGATGTAAATCAATAAGATACCAATCAGATTACCATCCTATCAATCACTTTATCAAACTATGCAATGCCTATAAAAATACTTTTGTATCATTGGTATACACGCCCACCTCAGGCGCGTGGATAGGCGCCACACCAGAAGTGTTATTGCACTTACAAGACAATGGATTGCTAAAAACCGTTGCCTTGGCAGGCACCCAACTTTTTGATCCAAAGGTAGATCCCAAACAAGCCATTTGGAGACAAAAAGAAATAGAAGAACAAGCCTTGGTAAGCAGGTATATCATCGAGTGTTTTAAAAAAGTTCGTGTGAGAGAATACGAGGATATTGGCCCTAGAACCATTGTTGCAGGTAATTTAATGCACCTCAAAACAGACTTTACTGTCGATACGCTTGCCATTGATTACCCACATTTAGGCACATCTATGCTTGAATTATTACATCCCACCAGTGCCGTATGCGGTATGCCTAAACTAGAAGCGGCACAAACCATACACGACAAAGAGCAATTTGATCGGTCTTATTTCAGCGGTTTCATTGGCCCGGTGAACATACAACAACAAAGTGATTTGTATGTCAACATTAGGTGTATGCAATTAGGGCAAAACCAAGCCTATGTATATGCAGGCGCTGGCATTACGGAAGATTCTGAACCTGAAAACGAATGGGTAGAAACCGAAATTAAAATGAAAACCATTCTTGTTGACATGTTTTAATAAGCTGACTATTATTTTAATGCAGCCTTCATAGATTTATAGTACATTTGTAATGTTTAACCAAGCCTAATTATTTTGCAAGCCATACATAACATCGCTGAAATTCTTGCTCAAAAAGGAGTAACACATGCCATCATCAGTCCAGGATCGAGGTGTGCACCAATTACGATTGCCTTGGTTAGGCATCCACAAATAAAGACAAGAACCATCAGTGATGAGAGGTCTGCGGCATTTATTGCCCTTGGTTTGGCTCAATCCTTAAAGCAACCTGTCGCTTTGCTTTGCACTTCTGGAACCGCTGCGCTCAATTATGCCCCAGCGATTGCAGAAGCCTTCTACAGACAAATTCCTTTGATTGTAATTACAGCAGATAGGCCGACCGAATGGATAGACCAATTAGATGGACAAACCATTCGTCAACAACAACTATTTGGGCAGCACATTAAGGCCAATTACCATATTCCGACAGAACACCAACACCATGATATACAATGGTTTATTAATAGAACCTTCAATGAAGCCATTAACATTTCAAACAACGACACTAAAGGTCCAGTACATGTCAATATTGCGCTAAGAGAACCTTTATATCCCACTACGGAAATCCAATTTGACCCCAACACAAGAATTATCGAAAGGGTTGATTGTGAAGCACAATTGTCAGCGCAGACATGGCATTCCCTGGCCTCTTCACTTCCATCGTATAAAACAATACTGATTATAGTGGGGCAACAGGAATTAAATGAATCGCTTAATCAGCAATTGGCTAGTTTACAAAACCAATACAAGATTGTCATCGTTGGCGATTTCATCTCCAATATTTCAAGTGTACCAGAGGCAATCAAACACCATGATGTATTTATAGGAAAAGCCTCCTCTCAAGCATTAAAACCCGATTTATTAATCACATGTGGATTGTCATTGATTTCTAAAGCATTAAAACAATTCATAAGAAATAATCCTCCAAAAGCACACTGGCATATTCAACAAACTGCCATCGTTGCAGATACTTTTCAAACACTCACTAAACATATCCCAACCGATATTGGTTATTTTATTGAAAATAGTCATTTATTAGGATTCACTAAAACACTAGCCCAAACCACTTTTTGGGAAGCCTGGCAAACACAAGAACAGAAAGCCAAGCACTATTTACAATCTTTTTTTAAGACACAAGTTTTTGGAGAATTTGAAACCATACAGGAAGTACTAGCGACGATTAAAGAAGGAACCGTTTTACACCTTTCTAATAGCATGACTGTTCGCTATGCGAATATATTGTCAAGCAATCAAAACATAGAAGTAATGACCAATCGTGGAACAAGCGGCATTGATGGCAGCACAAGCACCGCAGTAGGTGCCTCATTGGCCAATGACAAAACCCACCTATTGCTTACTGGGGATATGGCTTTTTTCTATGACCGTAATGCTTTGTGGAATAATTATATACAAACAAACTTCAAAGTAATTGTCTTAAACAATCATGCAGGAGGAATTTTCAGGCTAATTGATGGCCCGAAAAACCAACCCGAATTAGAAGAATACTTTGAAACCTCCCAAGCATTAGAAGCCCAATATGCGGCTATAGAGCATGGTTTACAATACTTTAAGGCCAGCAATACACAAGAACTGCTGGAGGTACTGCCTTTATTTTTAGCAGAAAATAACAAGGCCGCCTTGTTAGAAGTCTTTACAGACAGTAAAACCAATGCCAAGATTTTTGAAAACTATAAAACTGGATTTCAGGGGTAATTAATCCACAATTAAAAATTCTGTTCGCCTATTTTGTTTACGGCCTTCTTCGGTATCATTGCTGGCAATTCCTTTGGCGCTACCATAGCCTTTAAAAGTCAACCTATTGGTAGCGACACCGTTTGTCACCAAATAGGCGACTACATTTTTAGCCCTATTTTGAGACAATAATTGATTGGCTTTTTCATCACCACGGTTATCGGTATGCCCAGAAATTTCAATTTTAAGTTCTGTATGTTCTTTCAACATTTTCACCAAACGGTCTAATTCTTCCATAGATTCAGGCCTTAATACATCCTTAGCAGTATCAAAAAAGATATTATTCAAAATAATTTTAGAGCCCGTATGTACATTCAACATTTTAACATTGTTGACCAATTCTTTAAAGCCTGCATTAGAATCGAGTTGTATATTATTGGATTGAAACAAATGACCCTCTTTTTCGATGGTAACATTGTAATTGACCCCTGCAGGCAAAGAAACCATGTATTTACCCGTTTTACTATTTGACTTTAAAGTGGCTACCACTTCTCTTGTAGCATTATTGACCACCGTAATTTTTGCTTCGATGGCAGCCCCACCAATTTCTTCTTCCACTTTTCCCTTTAACAAAACCAAATTGGGTGCTTTAGCCGCCAAGGGCATGGTAACCGTGTATAAATCTTGTTTGCCAAATCCACCCTCTTTTTCAGAAGAGAAAAAACCAATTCTACCATCAGCAGCCAAGGTAAAGTAAATATCATCCCCAACTGAATTGATTGGATATCCCAAATTTTCTGGTTTTGACCAACCACTAGGGCCGTTTACAGTTTTAAAAACATCATAACCTCCCATGGAATTATGCCCTTTTGAGCTAAAATACAAGGTTTTACCATCATCATGGATAAAAGGAGATTCTTCATCATATTCAGTATTGATATTGGCATTTAATTTCATAGGCTTAGACCATTGGCCTGAGGAACCTTTAGAGCACATTAAAATATCTTTTTGGGTACCTGAATTTCTTACAAAATACATTTTTTTACCATCTGCCGAAACAGACACGGACGATTCAAAAAATTCGGTATTAAACGGTACCGGCTGAGGCGTTCCCCAACGATCGCCCTCCAATTCTGAAATATAAATATCGCCACCATTAATTCCTTTGTACACAAACATCATTTGACCATCTTTCGACAAGCCTATACAAGCATCGTGACCGTCGGTATTTAAGGAACTTCCCATATTCATAGGTTCCTCCCAAGCCCCCCCCCTGTTGAGACATTGGTAAATGTCTTCGAAAAAAATACCGTCCACCTCTAATTTTTTACCTTTAGAATCAGGACGACGACCAGTAAAATACATGGTTTGAAAATCGGAAGTAATATGAGGGTAATATTCAGGGAGTTGTGTATTTACCCTGTCGCCCAAATTGGCAATGACATACGATTTTGGAGAGGCTATCAATTTCTTAGCACTTTCACACTCCCCCATGACTTTGGAAATTACTTTTTTATTGATATTGTTTGGGTCAGACTTTTTATAATATTCAATGGCTTTTTCGAATTGCATATTCACATGATACGCACGACCAATATTCAAATACATCTCTAAAGGTACTGGACTGGTTAATTTTTCGGCTTCTAGCAAATATTTTAAAGACTTGATTTTATAAGTAGACTTCAAATAAGCCAAGCCAATTTTATACACCAAAGGGCCATTTTTAGGATTAATGGCATAGGCTTGTTCAAAAAATTCTAAGGAAGCAGCATAACTCCCCTCGGTAAAAAGTTTTTCTCCTTTTTGAATAAATTTTTCTTCCGTTTGCGCGGCCAATAAACCAGTTAAAAACAATCCTATACAAAGAAAGACTATTGATTTCATAACGTTTCATTTAGAAGTAATCGGTTTATAGTTAGGGAATGCAGTGGTAACTGAACGCTACACTGTAAACCGATCACTTAAAACCACTATCGTAACCTGTCTGCTGAACTTACTAATTTTTCATCTCTACGAATGAATCTTGAAGACAGCATGTTTAAAATCATTGAAATGGCTGGCATAAAGAATCCCAAACCAAATTTAGCTGGATCTTTAGTCGTTAAGATCGTACTGGCATCAAATTGAACACAATACCACATGGCTCCCAATACGCCCATTAATACCAAAGAGTTTACGATTCCTAACAATAACTGTAATGTTCTTTTTTTGTATTGAAAAATAGAATAACCAGCAATACCAGCAGCTGCTATCGCCAAAGCGCCAATCAACAACAAGGGTTTCTCTGCTGAACCTGTTTTTAAGTCTGATTTAATTGCAAATGCCGTAACGGTAACTTGTTCTTTGGTTGAAGGACTTTCTTTATGCCAAATAGGAACAAACAAAAGTGTAATCATACTCAATACAACACCTGCTAATAAAATAGATTGTAATCTCTGAATCATGGGATATAAATTTTAATATTTTCTATTGATATGACAAATTAAAGCATTATTGTTAAAATTATACTACTTCGATGTCAAATTTAAATGCAATACCAAGCCTTCTGAAGCCTCTTTTACAATTTCATACACTTCTTCAAAATCAATAAGCTCCCCATAATAAGGATCAGGCACATCCGAGCTACTCTGCTGGGCATCAAATTGTCGCATCATCAACACTTTGGCTTTGGGACTTGCAACGCCTTTAACTACCGTTTGAATATCAAGATAATTATGCTTATCCATGGCTAAAATATAATCGAAATAATGAAAATCTTGCACTGACAATTGTCGTCCTCGATGGCTTAAACTAATCCCCTTTGCGGTTAATACTTGCAAAGTTCTTCGATCGGCTTTTGCGCCCACATGGTAATTGGCTGTACCGGCTGAATCACATTCTACCAAAGCCGCCAAACCTTTCTTATCAATCAAATCTCTAAATACACCTTCGGCCATGGTTGACCTACAAATATTACCAAGACAAACAAATAATACTTTTATTTTCGTAAGCGGCATTGAGAAACATTAAGGTGATGAAGTAATTGATTTACGTAGATTTACTATTCATTAGAAAAAATACAATAAGCATTACCAATTAAAAAAGTGCGCGCAAAGAGACTCGAACTCTCATACCTTACGGAACCACCCCCTCAAGATGGCGTGTCTACCAATTTCACCATGCGCGCAGGCTCAATAGCTATGACGCAAAAATAAGCATTAAATTGGGACGAACAAGAAATATAAAATCAAATATTAAATCAATTTTCAAAAACAACAATAATTTATAATTTCAAGCTTTCATTATGAGATAAATAAACTTAGTTTTGTTTACCAATAATTTTTACATCAATAAAATAAATACATGAAAAATATCCTATTATCCACCATTTTAGTGGCAATGGCTAGCCTCCATCTTTTTGCACAACATACCTTAACACCTTTGCCTTACGCCTACGAGGCTTTAGAACCTTATATTGACAAACAAACCATGGAAATTCACCATGACAAGCACCATGCCGCTTATGTCAACAACTTAAATGCAGCCGTAAAAGGTACCGATTTTGAAAGTAAATCGGTAGAAGAACTGATCACAAACATTTCCAAATACCCTATTGCAGTAAGAAACAACGCTGGTGGCCACTGGAATCATGGCTTATTTTGGCAACTGATGATTGCACATGACAAAAGTGGTAGTCCAAGTGCTGCATTACTTGCCGCCATGGTGAAAGAATTTGGTTCCTTAGAGCAATTTAAAACATTATTTAATGAGGCGTCTACCAAACGTTTTGGATCAGGATGGGCTTGGTTAATTGTTAACAATGGCAAGCTGATGATTACCTCTACCCCAAACCAAGACAATCCTTTGATGGACATTGCAGAGGTGAAAGGAACGCCTATTTTATGCCTCGATGTATGGGAACATGCCTATTACTTAAAATACCAAAACAAAAGAATTGACTATATCAAAGCCTTTTGGGAAGTGGTAAATTGGAACGAGGTATCAAAACGTTTTGAAGCAAGTTTGAAATAAGTACAAAGTACAGAGTACAGAGTACAAAGTACAAAATACAAAGTACAAAATACAAAGTACAGAGTACAGAGTAGAGAGTACAGAGTACAAAGTACAGAGTACAGAAAGTACAAAGTACAAAGTACAGAGTACAGAGTTCAAAGTACAGAGTACAAAGTACAGAGTACAAAGTACAAAGTACAAAGTACAAAGTACAAAGTACAAAGTACAGAGTACAGAGTAGAGAGTACAGAGTACAAAGTACAGAGTACAGAGTACAAAGTACAAAGTACAAAGTACAAAGTACAGCGTACAGCGTACAGAGTACAAAGTACAAAGTACAGAGTACAGAGTATAGAGTACAGAGTACAAAGTACAGAGTACAAAGTACAAAGTACAAAGTACAAAGTACAAAGTACAAAGTACAGAGTACAGAGTAGAGAGTACA
>JBEAZU010000402.1:0-2891 GCA_041169945.1 Bacteroidota bacterium | reverse complement strand
CTATTCTTGAAGTTACTTTGTCAAATTTTACGGATTCTCTCCTACCGTCTCTCTTTACAACTAGCATACTGTTTTTTAACTTTTATAATATTTAATATTGGGGTGTGGGTTGATTATTTTTATTTAAAAATCTTCGTCGAGCGTAAATTTATTTTGATCTTTATCACTCATCACGCCAGATTTTTGGTACTCGGCCACTCTTTTTTCAAAAAAGTTTGTTTTCCCTTGCAATGAAATCATTTCCATGAAATCAAAAGGATTGGTCGCGTTATAAATTTTATCACAATCAAGGGCTTGTAATAAACGATCGGCTACAAACTCAATGTACTCTGTCATTAATTTAGCGTTCATCCCAATGAGATCAACAGGCAAAGAATCGGTCACAAATTCTTTTTCAATTTCAACCGCTTCTCTGATGATTTGGTATACTCTATCTTGGGGTAATTTGTTACGAATATATTTTGTATATAATAAACAAGCAAAGTCACAGTGCAAACCCTCATCTCTAGAAATGAGTTCATTTGAGAAGCTCAAACCTGGCATTAATCCACGTTTTTTTAACCAAAAGATGGAACAAAAGCTTCCGGAGAAGAAAATACCTTCTATGGCAGCAAAAGCAATTAACCTTTCAAGAAAATTTTCACTTTCAATCCATCTTAAAGCCCATTGTCCTTTGGTAGCTACACAAGGCACTGTTTCGAGTGCATTAAATAACCTGTCTTTTTCCTTATTGTCTTTAATGTATGTATCTATTAAAAGAGAATATGTTTCTGAATGTATATTCTCCATCATAATTTGAAAGCCATAAAAACATTTGGCTTCAGGCAACTGTACTTCACTCATGAAATTCACCGCCAAATTCTCATTCACAATACCATCACTAGCCGCAAAAAAGGCTAATACATGAGAGATAAAATGTTTTTCTCCTTCATTAAGGGTTTCCCAATCTTTCAAATCTGGGGACAAATCGATTTCTTCGGCAGTCCAAAAACTTGCTTCTGCTTGTTTATACATTCTCCATATATCATCATTCTGAATAGGGAATAATACAAATCGATTTGGGTTCTCTTGAAGTAATGGTTCTGTTCTGTGCATAATTTGGTGTGGTGAAATTTACTCAAAAAACTGATGCAATTAAGTATCAGGTAGATATGTTTTAACAAGCAAGATTGAGTAATTATCTTTGGTTGAAACATCACAAATATGGTAAATCGGATGCGAATCTCAAACCATTTTTTACAAAAAATTTATTTATTTTTTTTGTAAAAAAAACTTTATAAAAAATAATTATTTCATTATAAATCATTATTAATCTTATAGATAACTCCTACCCTTTCAATTTATTCTTGTAGCTTACAGAGGAAATTGAGCAAATAAAAAATAGAGAATTAAATAAAGGCTTGGATAAATGTAAACTTTGGGTTACATTTGCAATCCTTTTTAGTAAACCAATACAAAGAAATGTACGCTATAGTTGACATTGCAGGAAAGCAAACAAGAGTAGAGCAAAATAAATTTGTTTATGCAAACAAATTAAATGCAGAAGAAGGTGCGAAAGTTGAATTCGACAAAGTACTTTTAATAGATATCGACGGGAAAGTTGAAATAGGAGCTCCTTCAATTAAAGGTGCTAAAGTTACAGGTACTGTACTTGGGCACGTTAAGGGTGATAAGGTGATCGTTTTCAAAAAGAAGAGGAGAAAAGGCTATAAAAAGAAAAATGGTCACAGACAACAATTCACAAAGGTCCTTATTGATTCAATTGTAAAATAATATAGTCTCATGGCACATAAGAAAGGTGCGGGTAGTTCCCGAAACGGTAGAGAGTCAGAAAGTAAACGTCTAGGTGTTAAAATCTATGGCGGCCAAGCAGCAATTGCTGGAAATATTCTAGTAAGACAAAGAGGTACAGTACACAATCCAGGAACAAACGTAGGTATTGGTAAAGACCATACTTTGTTTGCTTTGACTGATGGTGTAGTAAAATTCAAAAAAGGTTACAAAGATAGATCTTTCGTTTCAATAGAACCGAAAGCTTAATTTATTTGTACCACCATAAATAACAACGAGGCACAAGCATCAAACGCTTGTGCCTTGTTGTTATTTATATTTTTACTCACGTATGAATCTTGCGATTGATATAGGCAATACGCTTACCAAAACAGCGTTGTTTAACAACAGCAAACTGGAATCGTATCTGGTATCAGAAAAAGTAATGGAGGCCATTCATCTTGCCAATAGGCAAGATGTGGAACATATCATTATTGCTTCTGTTGGCAAAGAAATCAACCATTACCTGAACCTTATCGAAAACAAAGAGAGGATTATGGTTTTAGATGGTGAAAGTCGCTTGCCTTTTACCTTAGATTACGATAACAGGTTTACGCTTGGGGTAGATCGTATCGCGGCGGTTGCAGGTGGATTGCATTTATACCAACACACTAACCTTTTGGTTATTGACATGGGCACTTGCGTTACTTACGACTATATTGATGACAAGGCTATTTATCGTGGGGGAGCAATCTCCCCAGGCATGCAAATGCGATTTAAGGCACTACATCAATATACGGCAAAGTTGCCTTATATCAGCAATCCATCTAGTCATATCGACCTAATGGGTAAATCCACCATTCAATGCCTTGAATCTGGGGTAATTAATGGGTTATTGGCCGAATTGAAATTTCAAATACACGCTTATAGAAGCCAATTTGAAAACCTACAAGTCATCATTTGTGGCGGTGATGCGGTGTATTTTAATACAATAGTAAAGGAAGACATTGTTTTGTGTTCTGAATTGGTCATGTTAGGTTTAAATTCTATTTTGCAATATCATAATGCATCGAATATTTAAAGGGATTGCTATTCTCGCACTCATTACATTTTATAATACA
>JBEAZU010000401.1:0-4058 GCA_041169945.1 Bacteroidota bacterium | reverse complement strand
TGCCATTGATGGAGGAATGAATAATTTAAAAAATGGATAAGCCTATGCAAACGCACTTTTCTTATGCAAATATTATGGAGATGGAACAACGCCAACGTGCTGTTTTTATCAATAGTTTGGGCGGATTTAAAAGCGTGTGCTTAATTGGCACAAAAAGTAAAAGCAATGAAACTAATTTAGCCATTTTTAATTCATTGGTGCATATTGGTGCGAACCCACCATTAATAGGTTTTGTAGTGCGTCCTGATTCGGCAGAAAGACATACCCTGCACAATATTATAGAAACGGGGTATTACACCATTAATCACCTCAATGAACACATTTATACACAAGCGCATCAAACAGCTGCACGTTATCCTCAAAACGTTTCAGAATTTAGTGCAACAGGATTGAAAGAACAATATCAAGATGGTTTTCATGCGCCTTATGTATTCGCATCACCCATCAAGTTGGGGGTAGTTTTCAAAGAAAAGATAGATTTCAGTATTAACAGTACAATTTTTATAATTGGTGAAATTCAAGACATATATGTACCTAACAATTGTTTAGGGAGTGATGGCTTTGTAGATTTAGAAACCGCAGGCACTATTACTTGTAGTGGTTTAGACAGTTACCATAAAACGCAACGCTTACATCGGTTATGTTATGCCAAGCCCGATGCACCCATAAAGATAATTTCATAAAAAATAGTGATTAAAGAAGAAATCAATATTGTTTGGTTCAAACGTGATTTGCGCTTTACCGACCACGAACCTTTATTTACGGCACAACAAGAGTCTTTACCAATCTTATTCATGTATTGTTTTGAGCCCTCATTAATGGCTTACGAAGATAGCGATATAAGGCATTGGCGTTTTGTTTATGAATCATTACAAGAAATGAAAGGGAAGCTTAAAAATATAAACGCAGAACTATATATTTTTAATAATGAAGTGAAAAATGTGTTTCATGGATTGCTAAAGTATTACAAAATAAATACTGTTTTTTCGCATCAAGAAATAGGCAATAAAATGAGCTATGACAGAGATATATCCATGCACATATTTTTTAAAGAAAACGCTATTGCGTGGAAAGAATATCAAACCAACGGAATTGTTCGTAAATTAAAAAACAGAAGCAATTGGGACGTACGTTGGGAACAAAAAATGACTGAAAGTCCAAAGCTGATAGATGAAAATAATTGGAATATTTTAAACATAAATGAAGGTATATACAAGGCATTACAAGGTGATACATTAAGCGTAGAAATAACCACTATCAATAAAAACTTTCAACGTGGAGGAGAATATTGGGCTTGGCGATATATGGATAGTTTTATAAAAGAACGATATGTAAATTATAGTCAACACATATCAAAACCAAGTTTAAGCAGAAAAAGTTGCAGCCGATTATCGCCTTATTTAGCTTATGGCAACATAAGTATGCGGATGGTGTATCAGTATACGAAACAACATTACCTCAACTCAACTAACAAAAGAGCCTTAACTAATTTTATTTCACGCTTGCATTGGCATTGTCATTTCATTCAAAAATTTGAAGATGAATGTCGTATGGAGTTTGAAAACGTTAACCGTGCTTATGATACACTCATGAAGCCCAAAAACGAATGGTATATCAAAGCATGGCAGCAAGGGCAAACAGGTGTACCTATTATTGATGCCTGCATGCGATGCCTGGTTGCAACGGGTTATCTTAATTTTAGAATGCGTGCAATGGTGGTATCTTTTTTTGTATTTAATTTATGGCAAGATTGGCGAGAACTACATTTTCTAGCGCGACAGTTTTTAGATTATGAACCTGGCATTCATTACCCACAATTACAAATGCAGTCGGGTGTTACAGGCATTAACACCATTCGTATATATAACCCTATAAAAAACTCTGAAGAACATGATACCGATGGCAATTTTATTAAACAATGGCTTCCTGAATTGAAAGAAATTCCACCACATTTACTGCATGAGCCTTGGAAATTGACCTTAATAGAACAAAACTTATATGCCTGCGAAATTGGCAAAGATTATCCTGCTCCAATTGTTGATATTGAAGCAACACGAAAATATGCTACTGATATAGTTTGGCGATTTAGAAAAACAGAAGATGTAAAAACAGAAGGTAAGCGTATTTTACAAAAGCATGTGAGTAATCCAAAATCACATTTTAAAGTAAAAAATAGAAAGTAAAAACATAAAAATTTAATTGATGGCAATTTTTTTAAAAGCAAATTGGGAAAATATTGTAATGGCAAATTACATAGTGCCTCAAAACTTACTATTACCCTATTTACCAAAAGGTATTGAAGTAGACATGTTTGAAAACAATGCCTACATCAGCTTGGTAGGTTTTATGTTCAAGAATACAAAATTATTTAATGTACCTATACCACACTTCGGAACATTTGAAGAAATAAATTTGCGCTTTTACGTTAAAAGAAAAAATGGAAATGAATATAAACGTGGCGTTGTGTTCATTAATGAAACAGTACCCTTTAAAATAGTGGCCTATATTGCCAATAAATTATATCATGAAAGTTATAGTACCGTTGACACTAAACATAGTTGGGAATATACAAGTGAACTAAAAAAAATTGAGTATCAATGGCAAGTCAATAAAAAATGGAATCGTATTTATGTAGAAGCTAAAAACAAAGCAAACACAATCGTTAAGGGGAGTTTAGAGGAATTTATTTATGAACACTATTATGGCTATGCTAAAATAAATGAGCATGAAACAGAAGAATACAAAATTTATCACCCCAGTTGGAAAATAAATAGCGTATTGCATTCGGCTATTAGCTGCGATTTTAAAACCATGTATGGCAATGAATTTGAGTACTTAAACCAACAACAGCCACAATCTGTTTTTATTGCAGAAGGTTCGGGAGTAGCAATAAATTGGAAACGCACAAAAATCAATACATAACTGAAAGGCTTTAAAAAACAGAATAGAAAAGTCCATATATTAATTGATAGCAATTTTTAGTAGTTTTTCAGATAAATTTTGGCCACGGCCATTTGTTCAGCAAGGTTTTCAAATATTGTATGTTTATGGATAGCCCCAATTATTCTATAGCAAAATTAGGATCACCAGCTTGTTCCGCGTTCCATCCCGCACTTGCGGGATTATGCTTTGACAAAGAACCCCGTTGAAAAACGGGGCCAAATTGCATACAGATTTGGCGGGTTAAGCGCATCGTCACGGATTTAAAAGTTACAAAATTATACCACTTAACGACATTTTCCGAAAGCTTGACCTCAAAAATTAATCACCTCAACCTTCACAAAATTACTTCACTTCTTTTAAAACAGCATCTAGTAAATCCAACGTAGATTTGTAATGGTTGCCTACTTTTTTGGGTTTCTGGTTTCCTAAACGCACAAAAACGATGTTTTTAGAAGGAATTACGACAATCATTTGACCCAAAATTCCACGGGCATAAAATATTCTTTCTCCTTTGTAATCAGGAATTAACCACCATTGAAAACCATAAAAATCGTTTGGTTTTCCGGTTTCGCTGTCTATCAGTTGAGCAGGAGTCAGCGAGGCTTTCACATAATTGCTGTCAACCAATTGCTTTCCTTTCCAGTTTCCATCATGCAGGTACAACACGCCAATTCTTGCGAAATCCTTGGCATTGGAATACATGCAGCAAAATGCTTTTTCAGTGCCTTCCTTTTTATCCAAACTCCATTCTGCATTGTTCAACGCACCCATGGGTTGCCATAATTTTTCCTGCGCGTAAGCGCCAATGGTTTTTCCTGTCGCTTTTTTCAATACAAAAGACAGCAATTGTGTATCGCCACTCAGGTAGGTAAAATCTTTTCCTGGAGCGTGAAGCACTCTCAAGCGAAGCATCAAACGCCACAAATCATTGCCATAATAAGCCTCTGTGGTCATAGAAAAAGGATTCATATACGATTCATCCCAATTCAATCCGGAACTCATGGTAAGCAAATGTTTGATTTTAATTTTTTTAAATTCGCCTTGGTTAAATTCTTCCAAAAAATCACCTATAGGCTGTTCTACACTTTTAATTTTCCCTTCTTTGATGGCGATAC
>JBEAZU010000400.1:0-13074 GCA_041169945.1 Bacteroidota bacterium | reverse complement strand
ATGGTATTGCTTGCATGAAATAAAAACTTATTTCGATGTTGCTTATAGAATACGATACTGCCCGTTACCGTTCTTGAAGAGTTGCGTTCTGTTTGCGACATGATGAAATACTTGTGTTGTTTTAAATTTCAATTCAAATGTAGGGTTTTATTAATTTAATGCCTATCATTTAATGCTTTAGCTATTGGGTATTGCTTACGTAAATTTATAGCATAAGGCTACGTCAATGAAGGTATTATTTTAAAATTCTTATTGTTAAAAAATGGAACGCTAATGTATTCAACGATGAGGCGAGTCTTGTAATAAAGCATCATTCTGTCATTTTACAAAATTTAACTTGAAAATCAAAGCCAAAACAAAAAGAGTCCCGAATTGCTTCGGGACTCTTTTAAATATACTTGAAAAGATAAGACTATCTTTTTCTTTCTTTGATTCTTGCCGCTTTACCTTTGGCTTCTCTTAAGTAGAACAATCTAGCTCTTCTTACAACACCTCTTCTCACAACTTCGATTTTCTCGATGCTTGGAGATAGTAATGGTAAAATTCTTTCTACACCAACACCGTTAGAGATTTTCCTAACTGTGATTGTTTCTCCATTAGAATTTTCATTTCTTCTTTGGATTACAACACCTTGGTATTGCTGAATTCTTTCTTTTGCACCTTCTTTAATTTTAACGTGAACGTTAATGGTGTCACCAGCTTTGAATGAAGGAAAAGAAGCTCTTCTTTCATTGTATTGGTCTGAAACTATTTTTAATAATGGGTTCATCAGTATCTCTTGTTTTCTACAAAAACGGATTGCAAATATATATAATTTTTCTTTTAACGCTAGTTTTATCTGAAGTTATTTTTCAAACTGCTCATAAATATCTGGTCTTCTTAACTTGGTGCGTTCAATTGCTTGCGCTTCACGCCACTTTTCAATTTCTTTTTCATGTCCAGAAAGAAGAATGCTTGGTACCTCAAGTCCTTGGTAATCAAAAGGTCTTGTATAAACGGGAGGCGAAAGCAAATCATCCTGAAATGAATCAGTAAGGGCAGAAGTTTCGTCTGACAATACGCCAGGAATTAACCTGATGATGGCATCACTAATCACTGCTGCTGCTAATTCTCCACCTGAAAGCACATAGTCGCCTATGCTTATTTCCATGGTGATAAACAGTTCGCGAATGCGTTCGTCTATGCCTTTGTAGTGTCCGCACAAAATCATCAAATTGCCTTTGAGCGACAAATGGTTGGCCGTTTTTTGATTAAATGGCTTTCCATCAGGGGTAGTGTAAATAATTTCGTCGTATGTACGTTGGCTCTTTAAATGATTGATACAATTTGCAATTGGTTCAATCATCATCACCATTCCGGCACCTCCTCCATAAGCATAGTCATCGGTTTGCTTTTGCTTAAAGGTTGAATAGTCTCTCAGGTTGTGTACGTGTACTTCTGCGATCCCTTTGTCTGCCGCTCTTTTTAAGATAGAGTGGCTAAAAGGACTTGCTAACAAGTCGGGTACTACAGAAATGATGTCAATTCTCATGAGGGCTAATCTGAATAAGTGTAAGGAATTGAAATAGATTTACACCTTTTTCAATGCCATATTAAGCTTGGATATACAACTCCAGCAATCCGTCGGGAAGTCTAACTTCCAAACTTTTTGATTTTTTATTCACTTTTAAGATTATTTGCTCGACGATAGGGATCAGGACTTCCTTTTCTTTGTACGTCATCGCAATTAAATCTTGCCCAGTGGTCTCAAACACATCTTCAATGATTCCAAGTTTACCATGTACTTGATCAATAATGGTAAAACCAATAATATCGTCATACTGCCAAGATTCGTCTTCTTGAATCGCTGGAAAATGCTCCGTGCTCACATACAAGGCTAAGCCTCGTAAAGTGTTGGCTTGGTTTACGTCTTTCATTTCGTCGAATAAAATAATGGCTTTATTGCCATTGATTTTAATGTTTTCAACAAAGTAAGGAGCGTAAGCATTTTTTACTTCTACAAACAAGACGGTTGCTTCCGATAGGATATCAGGATCATACAAATCTATAGAGGCTTGTATTTCACCTTTTAATCCATGTGATTTTTGGAGTTTTCCGACTTGAATATATGCTACAGTTGCCATGAGATATGTTAAAAAAAGAGACTATCCCGTGTATAAAGACAGTCTCTTTTCAGATAAGCTTATAGTAGCAATGCTTATTCAGCAGCAGCTTCTTCAGAAGCTGCTGCTGTTGGTGCTGCTACTTCGTCCGTAACTTCTTCAGTAGTAGCTTCTGCAACTACTTCTTCCGCAACTTCTTCTACTACTTCATTTTTCTTAGCGATAGCTTCAGCTCTTGCAGCATTTACTTTCACTTCGTTTGCTAATTTATCTTTAAGGATACTTACTTTTTTATCAGCAACTCCTTTAACGGTAGCGTTTTCTTTTGCTTCTTTTTCAGCTTTCCAAGTAGTGTAACGCGCGTCTGCCACTTCTTGCGTGATAGCACCTTTGTTAACACCCACTTGTAAATGTTTTCTGAACATCACACCTTCTTTTTGAAGAATGTTTTTGGCTGTTTCAGATGGTTGAGCACCAACCATTAACCATTTCAAAGCTTTTACTTCGTCTAATACTACTGCTGCTGGATAAGCAGTTGGTGTATAAGAACCTAATTTTTCAATAAAACGACCATCACGTGGTGCTTTTGAATCTGCTACCAAGATATCATAAATTGGCGCTCTTTTCTTTCCTCTTCTCGAGAGTCTGATTTTAACTGACATATTTTATTAAGTTAATAGAATTGGGATCACGTCCCGATTTGTTTTAGCCTTCAAAGGTATGGTTTTAAATTTAGAAAGCAAAACTTTGGAGTGATGAGTCATTGCAAACGCATTAAAATAATTGAATAAATTGAAAACATAGCGTTATATATCCCTGAAAATTCGCCAAATCCTTATGATCTGCGTGCCATTTATTTATTCTTTTAAAGCATACATAAAAATTGAACGCCGATGGAGCAGATTATGCGGATAAACGCTGATGATGCCTCTTTGTACCTGCTATTCATGCAAATATAACCACCATTTTAATGCGTTTGCCCTGGTGATGAGTCATTGGTGTATTTTTTTTGTGAAAATATTTTTCAAATTTATGGTTTTCAAGTAAAAAGTGTTTTTTTGCAATAGTTACAATGAAATTATGCCTTCATGATTGAAATCAATAATTAAAAGGTTCAATAAAATGCCAATGGATGGTAAAATCGTTTTAATTTTTACACACCTAATGTAAACACTTGGGCATTTGCATCGTAACTTAAGATATCCGAAGGAATGCTATAATTGTCGTTTATAGAATGATTCAAGTCTAATTCATTAAAACATATTATAAAATATGTATTATTGTAAATAAATAGTACACAAATACGTAAATCCAAGCATGGAAATTTTAATTATTTTTGTTTTAACCCTCTTAAATGGCTTCTTCGCGCTTTCTGAAATTGCGTTGGTTTCTGTTAAAAAAAGCAGAATGGAACACTTGGCCGCACAAGGCAGTAAGAGAGCCCAAACGGTACTTGCTTTATTAGAAAATCCAGAAAATTTTTTATCTTCAGTACAAGTAGGCATTACCCTTATTGGCATTGTGTCGGGCGCTTATGGTGGGGCTGCGCTCACCGATGATTTAGAAAAATACCTCGTTCAGTTCAGTTTTCTGCAACCCCATATCCATACCATTGCTTTGATGACCGTCATCGGAAGCATTACCTATTTTTCGATTGTGATAGGGGAGTTGGTACCCAAATCTATTGCCATGAATCATGCCGAACCCATCGCTTTGGTAACGGTGCCGGTGATTAAGTATTTTACCTTGGCTACTTTTCCATTTGTTAAATTGCTGTCTTTTTCAACCAGTATTTTACTCAAACTTTTTGGCATTAAAGAAAATGATGGAGAGCATGTCAGCGAAGAAGAACTGCTTTTTATGCTTAAAAATGCGAGTAAACAAGGCGTTTTAGAAAAAGAAGAAGGCCAAGTTCACCATAACTTGTTTTCGTTTACTGACCAAACGGCCAAATCTTTAATGACCCATTACACTGAAATAGAATGGATAGATTACAATGAAAATAAAGAAGCTATCCTAAATCAATTAAAAGAAAGCTCTCATTCAAAGTTTATTGTAAGTGATGGCAGTTTGGATAAAATTAAAGGGGTGTTGACGGTAAAGGATTTTTGGGAAAACTATAAACATGATCATTTTATTATAGAAGACATCATTACGGAGCCTATTTACATTACCCAAAATACGCCCGCGTTTGAAATTTTGAATCAATTTAAGGTTAAAAAACAATACATCGGTGCAGTAATAGATGAGTATGGTAGTATCAAGGGGATAATTACTTTACATGATTTAATAGAGGCCATCGTGGGTGATTTGCCAGATGAAAATGAATCAGATGAGCTCGACATTATTATGCGTGAAGATGGTTCTTATTTGATTGATGGTAGAACCCTTATTTTTGAAATTAATCAATATTTTGAGCGTGAAATTATTGAAGAAGACAATGCGCAATACACGACCATTTCTGGATTTGTGTTAACCACCTTAAAGGCTTTGCCTAAAACGGGTGAAAAATTTACTTTTGAAAACTATTGTTTTGAAATCATCGATATGGATGGTATCCGTATCGACAAAGTGTTGATACACGAGATTCCTAAAGAGACAGAAGTTTAAAATACGCATAATTTGTTTACCGTATTCCAATTTCTGCTGGTTGCTTTGGTTTTAAGTTTTGTTTCAAAAAATGTATTGGTAAGTTTTGACTTTCCTGCACCTGATTTATAGACAATGTACACTACTTTTTCAATGATTTCGAAAATTTCGTTTTCTGAATTATAGGCCATTACTTCCTTCACCTGCTCCGGATCGGGTTTGGTTTCAAGAAAAATAACATAGGGTTTAGTGAAATCATCCTCTTCCTTGATCTCAAATGGATTCATTTGAATTATTGTTAACAGCTCCTCTCTTGTTCGTACAATGGTGGGAACCTCAAAGGCATATTTTTCTTTGATTTTGGTCTCTATACTTTTCGCCAACAAAATCTCGTCCGCTTTTTCTGCTTCAAAAACCACATTGCCACTTTGAATATAGGTACGAATATCGCTCAGTGGAAGTGAGGCAAGCAAGTCTTTCAAGTCTGCCATTTTGATCAGTTTTTGTCCGCTGACATTTATTCCTCGAAGCAAAGCAATATAAGTTGGCATAAGTTGGTTTTAGTGTTGTATCAAGTTTTATTCGATTATAGAAAAATTTATTTATAGATTAAAAAGAAAACTAATATTTGTTGTAAAGACAAATTTACCAAAGTTATATATACATTCGAATATTTTATTAAGCTAAAATACATTTCATTTAAACTGACTATTTTAGGCTTAAATTTTGAACTTTAACCAACACCAAGCGTTGAAAACTTAGTGTTTCACAACAATTAAAATCTAGGATATGCAAATCAAAACTATTATTCAGGAAATTCATCGCTTACCTCTTGATAAAAGATTTTTTGTGATTGAACATACCTTGAAATCTATTAAAAATGAAGAATTAAAAAACCAATCAATAGCGGAAATTTTCAATGATTCTTCAGAAAAAAATACACCTTTCTACTATTTTGGTAAATGAAAAATCTTTAGCTAAAGATTGGTCAACTGATGAAGACAATCGTTGGGATAAATTACTGTAAATCATGTATAAACAAGGTGATATTGTAGTTGTAAGTTTCCCTTTTACGGATGGTTCTACTTTTAAAAAACGACCGGCGTTGATTATTTCAAATTCGACAATAAATAAAACTGGAGATTATTTATTGGTACAAATTACTTCTAAAATAAACACTGATACACTTAGCATTAAGTAAAGATTAATAAGTAAACGAGTTTTTCAGCAAGCCCTAGTTAGCGGTAAACAAAATTAATCATTAGCCGCAGAAAATCATCTAGCACCATAATTTTTAGATGAAAAATCTATGACTTATCTGATTTAATTTTTGAATATATTTTTCATCCATCCTTTTAGCTGATCCAAATCACCATCACTTATAGCAGGGAAATTAGCAATCCTATAAGTTTCATTAGTCCATTTTCCATAGCCGTTTCCAAGTAAAAAACCAGCTTCTTTGGCTTGTGTTTTAATGTTGTTGACTACTAATGCTGGTGCTAGAATAGCAATTACCGTATGCGAACGAACACTAGGCTCAGTTACCAAAATGTTACCAAGTTGCGGATGTTGGGCTATAAAATCATTCCAGTCTTTGGCCCTGTTTTTCAAGGCCGTATCGTCCCAATTTCTACCTGCCAATACTTTTTCCAACAAAGCAATACCCAGAACATTGGGCGTATAAGTAGTTTGCCAAGCGTCCATGCGTTCAAACATGGCCGACAAATCATTGTAGCGTTTGGCATTTGAACCACACCTTTCTCTTACCCTTGGCGAACAAACCATGATGGCCATTCCGGCAGGCAATCCAAAACATTTTTGCACAGACGCAAACCAAATATCAGCGGAAGCAAAAGGCAATTGTACGCCTCCCATGGAAGATGTGGCATCTACTGCAAGGATGGCTTGGGGATAGGTAAGTCTTACACTTTCTATAAATCCTTCAGGCAAACAAGTAGCATTGCTGGTTTCTGTATGTGTAAACGCAAGCAAATCTGTGTTATGAAGTGAACTCAGGTTTTGTACATTCAATACATCATTCAATTCAAAAGGCAATCGGCGGCAATTTTCTTTGCCTATAATTTCTTGGCTTACGTCGGCCCATTTTTCGCCAAAAGCGCCATTGTATACATGACACGATTGATTGATCACCAAGGATTGGGCTATGATTTCCCAACATTCCGTGGCAGAAGAGGTGAAAAATACGGTGTAGTCTTCAGGGATTTGAAGCTTCTCTTTCAACAATCTAATACACGATTGTGACAAAGCCACAAACTCTGGACTACGGTGGTTGAAAGACAAAATGCCACTGTCGTACACGTCGGTCAAATAGTGTCGAACCTCAGGAAATAATGTGGATGGGCCAGGATAGTAGGACTTCATTTTGAGTGTTGAATTTTGAGTGTTTAGTGTTTAGTACAGCGTCTAGCATACTGGGTACAGAGAATTAAGTGTTGAATGTTGAGTAAAATATTAAATTATAATTATACTCAAGACCCAGTACTCTGTACCCTGTACTACATCAAAGCCCTCAACGCCAATTCATAACTTTTTAAGCCGAATCCGGCAATGACACCAGTGCAGACTGCGGCAATCTGACTTTTATGTCGGAATGCTTCGCGTGCATGCACATTGGAGATATGTACTTCGATTACAGGCGTTTTTATGCCTGAAATGGCGTCTGCAATGGCTATAGAAGTATGGGTATATGCGCCAGCATTTAGAATGATGCCATCATAACTAAAACCAACCTCATGTAATTTATTAATCATTTCACCTTCAATATTTGATTGAAAATAAGTCAATTCAAATTGAGGGAAAGCTGTTTTTAAGGTTGAAAAATATTGTTCAAAAGTGGTGCTGCCATACACTTCTGGCTCTCTTACTCCTAAAAGATTAAGGTTTGGTCCGTTAAGAATTAATATTTTTTTCATGGGATAACATTCAGATAAACAAAGAAGGATATTTATTTTAAAAATGACAAGACTTTGTAGGGTTTAGTTAAAGCAATGTGGCGATTATATATATTGGTTTGTTTATTTGCTTGTTTGACAAAACATATTTACAAACAATATTAAAAGGCAAAAAGAAACCCTTCTCTAGCTATTAACGGGAGAAGGGTTTCAATAAAGTGTTTTCGAAACAATTATTTTTGAATCACTATTTTTTGATTGCTTGTATTACCATTATTGTTCGCGATTGCAATCAAGTAAATGCCATTTTCTAAATTTGACAAATCAAGTTTAGCCCCATGTACACTTCCTGCATACACTTCAACTCCCATGGCATCGGTAACGGTAACAGCTGTAGCATTTTCAACTGTAAATATACCTGAACTTGGGTTTGGATAAATACTTAAAGAAGTAACAGCAGTATTTGAAGTGGACGTAACTTCCCCATTATCAAGCGTTCCGTTTCCATTTAAGTCACCCAATACTTCAGGGTAAAGTACGTTGTCGATACTGAAACTGCCACTCATGTCTCCGGCTAATTCTAAACCATCGATTATAAAGTCTCCATCAATGTCGCCAGCAATATCAACTTGATATAAGCCATTTGCATCTACATCCCCAGCGTATTCGCCATATTCAATTGTTTTATTACCGCTTTTATCGCCCGCGATTTCATAGTTATCAATCATGTAATTACCATTCACATCTCCAGCGATTTCATTGGTAATTGGTGTGGCTACTCTAACGTAATTGTTGTTATCAATCCAATAATTACCATTTACATCTCCAGCAATTTCATTGTTATTGATTATTTTATCTCCTGAAGTATCCCCCGCAATTTCTTGCATGGTTATCGTTTTATCTCCACTGACATCACCTGCGATTTCGGCCTCATCGATTGTGAAATTACCATTTACATCTCCAGCAATTTCATATAAAACAGCCGTACTTGATCTACCATTGGCAAATTGATCTATAAATCCATTGCCATTGTTATCACCTGCAATTTCAGAATGCCCGATGTTATTGTTTCCGCTTTTGTCTCCAGCAATTTCAAAATTGTCAATACTAAAACTAGCATTCACATCACCAGCAATCTCATTTGGAATTAAAATGGCTGTTCTGTTGATATTGGATTCATTGTCAATATATCCATTACCATTGATGTCACCAGCAATTTCTGAATTTTCTATGTTTTTATTACCACTTTTGTCTCCAGCAATTTCTGAATTATCTATACTTTGATTTCCATTGACATCACCAGCAATTTCATTTGCTAAAACAGACGATGCTCTAAGCACAAAGTTAGCATTGTCAATATAGCCATTGCCATTGATATCCCCAGCGATTTCAATACCGTTAATCGTTTTACTAAAATCTACATCACCAGCCATTTCACCATCCAAATAGTTGATAACACCATTTGCATTTGCATCACCAGCAATTTCTAAACCTTCTAAAGTAGTGTTGCCATCAATATCTCCACATTTTTCACCAAAAGAAATCTGACCATTACCATCGATGTCTCCAGCAATTTCACTGTTAATGCCATTGAGGGTTATCGTTTTGTCACCGTTTTTATCTCCGGCGATTTCACCATGGTTGATGATTTTATCTCCACTAAAGTCACCAGCAATTTCGCTGTGGTTGTAAGACCATGAATTGTCTAAATCACCTGCAAATTCATTGTAATCCGCCGTAAAAACACCATCTCCATCTTTGTCCCCTGCCAATTCTGTACCCAAGTCAATCGCATTGTTACCATTTTTATCCCCTGAAACTTCAGGAAGATCTATAATCCCATTACCATTATTATCTCCAGCTATTTCCCATTCATAGCTACTTCCGGTAGTTTTGATGCTTCCATTTCCATTTCTATCTCCAGCGATTTCAAGGCCATCGATTAATTTATTGCCATTGGCGTCCCCACATATTTCATTAAATGAAATGTTGAAATCATAGTTTAAATCTCCAGCCAATTCAAGTTTCATGTAATCAATGGTGCCATCAACATCAGCATCTCCAGCGATTTCATAGCCATCAATAGTTTGATTACCATTTTTATCTCCCGAAATTTCAATGTTCCCATTGCCCATATTGATAATGCCATCTCCGCCAATATCCCCGCCAATTTCTCTGTAAGGACCTGTTAATGAAATTGTTTTATCTCCATTGATATCTCCAGCGATTTCATTGCCATCAATTATTTTGTTCCCATTGGTGTCTCCTGCAACTTCACCTTGATTAATGCTTTGGTTATTGTTAATATCTCCTGCAAATTCCATTTTTAGGGTATCAATAAGTCCATCCCCATCGGTATCGCCACAAATTTCAGTACCGTCAATGGTTTGGGTACCATTTAAGTCACCCGTAATTTCAGGATCTCCATTGGCATTGCCGATATAACCATCTCCACTGACATCACCAGCAATTTCCTTATTTGGTCCGGTAGCCAAAATTGTACCATCGCCATTTCTGTCTCCAGCTTTTTCGTTACCATTGATGACTTTGTCTCCACTCGTATCCCCCGCTTTTTCACCATAGTTAATGGTATAATCTCGGTCTACATCTCCAGCGATTTCATTGCCGTCAATAATTTCATTGTTATCTACATCTCCAACTACCAAGCTAGGTGCTCCAGCATACGCGACATTGGAAAATGCCAATACTGCACCGGCTAAAAATACTCTTTTAGAAGCATGTTTTAAATTGTTTTGAATACTTTTCCAAAAATGTGCAAAAGTATTTATTCCTGAGATAGCATTGTATTTCATCGTATGTTTTTTAATGTTTAAAATGGTCTTGGGTAGTATATGTATTTTAAAATTAAAGGTTTCAAATAATTCCAAATAATTCTCTGAGTTGATAATGGTGAACAAAAAACATAATGCGTACATTTGTAACATGTCATGGGATATTCTTTTCAAGCAATTTCGAAACTACCTCAAATTAGAAAAATCATTGAGTGAAAACTCTATTGAGGCCTATTTGCATGATGTTGAAAAATTAAAACAATACAATGAAATTGCTCTTTTAGGAATAGTTACCCCCACAGGGATTTTGCCTGAACACATTTCGGGTTTATTGGCTTATGTCAATGAATTGGGTTTGGCACCGCATTCTCAAGCCAGGATATTGTCGGGCTTAAAAGCTTTTTTTAAGTTTTTGATGATGGAAGATTTAATCACCGTTGATCCATGTGAGTTATTTGAAGGTCCCAAACTTGGTCGCAAATTACCCGATACCCTTTCATTTCCTGAAATTGAACACTTGTTTGAACACATCGACATGAGTACGCCCGAGGGTTTTAGAAATAGGGCCATGCTCGAAACCTTGTACAGTTCCGGGTTGCGTGTATCTGAATTGGTGACATTACGCTTGAACAACCTTTACTTTGAAATCGGATTTTTAAAAGTTTTAGGCAAAGGCAATAAAGAACGCTTGGTGCCCATTGGAAGTGATGCCAAAAAATACATCAGCACTTATATCCATGAAGTGCGTTGTCATGTCAATATCAAAAAAGGCTACGAAAATTATGTTTTTCTTAATAGGAGGGGAGCAGGACTTACAAGAGAAATGATTTTTACGATTATTAAAAATTTAGGAATAGAGGCAAATATCAATAAAACGATTAGTCCGCACACTTTTAGGCATTCCTTTGCTTCCCACTTAATTGAAGGAGGCGCCGATTTAAGAGCGGTGCAAGAAATGTTAGGGCACGAATCCATTACCACGACAGAAATTTATACCCATTTAGACAGAGATTACCTCACTCAAATGATCAAAGATTTTCATCCTCGCTCTTAAAAAATAGAGACGCAACTTTGTTTATTTTTTTTTGTGTGGTATTAATCCATTTTTTAATTGGAATAATAATATTTTTTAAGTTACCTTTGTTTTCAATAAAGTATACAAAAAAACACTAGCCGTACCGTAAATGAATCTTTTCTGAAACCATGTAAGGCTATTCCCGTAAAGTATCACACTATTTTTTTTATTAACACATTAATTACGACACAATGAAAATTAAATTCAAGTTGCTTGCAGCGATCTGGCTGATGATGTTCTCTTTTGCCTCTCAGGCACAACATGTGATAGGTTTCTTTCCTAATTGGGTCACTGCCGGAGACGAAAATTTGATCCAGTACGATAAGCTCACCGATATTATTTATTGCTTCATTCAACCCAATGGTTCCGGTCAATTTCCTGCTTTCAATACCTGGCCTGTCGGCGATCAAACAAAATTCAACAACATTAAAGCCAAAGCCAAAGCCAAAGGCGTAAAGGTTAGGATTTCATCAGGAGGGGCAGGGTCAGCGTACATGTACAGCCCTATCGCTTCCAATGCAACATATAGAACAAATTTTGCTACCACTGTAGCCGATTTTATTGTAGCCAATGATATTGATGGTTTTGATATAGATTGGGAATTTCCCTCTGCTAATGAAACAGGAAATTTGGACTTGCTTGTTCAGGCATTCCGTACGGAATTTGATGCCAAACAAACCGCAGGCTACCGTAAAATTTATTTAGGTAT
Organism: Bacteroidota bacterium; assembly: GCA_041169945.1. Lineage (GTDB taxonomy): Bacteria > Bacteroidota > Bacteroidia > Cytophagales > UBA9547 > CALPQG02. Next base: position 895 of record JBEAZU010000400.1, on the reverse strand, counting down.
CGACGTAGGAGGCGAAATTGGACATACGGCTTTTTTCAGTAAAATATTCGTTAACTCGGTAGATGAAGTCAATATCATGGCTTACGATTTGGCAGGAGGATTTGCTAAAACTTCTTTAGCGAAAACATCTTTTGACATTTGGAAAACATATTTAGGGGCAGAAAATGCTTCAAAATTAGTGCTAGGAGTTCCTTTTTATAGTTCAGGATATAGAAAGTACAATGAATTAGCATCTCCATATAGTACAGGTGCTGCGAATGCTTACGACGGAATCTTGTCGGGTAGCGATGGAACCTCTTACAATGCTGCACCATCCATCAAAGACAAAATTGATTATGTGATGCAAAATGGTGCAGGCGGTGTCATGATTTGGGAATTGTCACAAGATATTTTGGATGCTAGTTATTACCAATATTCTTTGCTTTCCGCAATTAATGTAGCCCTTAAACCTTATACCGGACCTTCATGTACTAAACCTGTAATGGGCGGAAATAAATCATTGTGTGGCACTGGTGGTACCATTAACTTGTCCTCGGGTTTAAGTGCACAAAACTACAGAACCTTTACTTGGTACAAAAATGGTGTGGTGACAGGTGGTAATACTGCTTCTATTGCGGTGACTAGTGCGGGTACTTATACCGTGAAAGTAGACAGCTCAGGCGTATGCAATGCCAAAGACAGTGTGGTCATCACAGCTACGATTGGTACCGTTAATCTAGGAAGTACGGTAGATTTGTGTACGCCAGCCACTAAAACCTTAGATGCTGGAATCAATGGTACAGGCATCGTATACCAATGGAGTAAAGACGATACCACCTTACCCGAAGAAACTAATCAAACCTATTTAGTGAGACGTGCAGGGGTTTATAAAGTAGTGGTAAGTGCATCAGGTTGT
>JBEAZU010000399.1:0-4751 GCA_041169945.1 Bacteroidota bacterium | reverse complement strand
GCCATTCCAATGCTTTATCACGAACCTTAACACCTCCAAAATTGATACCTTGTCGGGCATTAAAAGTGATGATATTATTACTTTAACTACTGGTGATTATAGTTTCAAATTCAAAGACAATGCAGGCAATATCAGTAAATGGACTACAACAGCTACCCTTAGTAATTTGAATTTCGATACATTAAAACCAATTGTACACTACAATGTCCCAGGCGATACGGTAACAAACGGTCCAAAATCTTGTACTGTTTTCAATGGCAGTTTAACGGGCTATAGCAACCTCAATTACCAATGGTTACTCAATCCTACAAACGGAGGAACGTCAACCGGCATGAATGCCGAAAGCAATGCCATTTACTGGGATAAAAAATATTCAGGCAAAGCAGTCGTTGGTCTTGTCGTGAATAATGGGGTTTGCTATTCGGATACCACCTTCATTTCAATAAAAGTGAAAGCCAATATCATTACCACACAACTCTCTACAAGTGTAGACATTAAAACTTATGGTCGTGGACCATTTGACATTTACATTGGAAACAATGCAGGACAAAGTAATTTCGTTTCTACAGGAGATACAGTGATTAACTTTGGCAACAATACAAGGATTGATTTCATCAAATTGATTGACTTGAGTACGGGAGAAATTACGTACATCAACCAAGGGTTTACTAATACAACGCCTATTTCACCTATTTCCCTTACCGTACAAAATGTTAAAATCTATGATGGGTTTTCACCCAATGGAGATGGCAAAAACGATTTGTTTGTCATACATAATTTCGATTTAAATTCTCCATCAACTCTTTCTATAGTTAATGAATTAGGATTTGAAGTTTACCGTTCTGAAAATTACCAAAATGATTGGAGTGGTGTAGACAAAAACAACAATGACCTAAAAGAAGGGGTATATATATGCCAATTTATTTATCATGGCAAAACCTATTCACAACCTATCGAAATCAGAAGATAGCAGCACAATTAAAGTTAAAAGGCTAATGTTTTCTATTGAAGCATTCGCCTTTTTTTATTTAATTTTGAATACATAAGCAAAATAAGATTTAAAATACAATGGAAACCCAATTGCAAGATAGTATTCATAAAAAATTAGTGAAATCAGTTTGGAATGCAGTAAATGACTTTAATCTAATTGAAGCAAATGACAAAGTAATGGTTTGCCTTTCAGGTGGAAAAGACAGTTATACAATGTTAAGTATTTTAATGCACATGCAAAATGCTTCTCCTTTTCCTTTTGAAATAATAGCCGTAAATCTTGACCAAAAACAACCTGATTACCCGGAACATATTTTACCCAATTACCTGAATGCTTTAGGTATAAATTATAAAATTGTAGAAAAAGACACTTACAGCATTGTCATGGATAAAGTACCTGAAGGGAAAACCATGTGCAGCATTTGTTCTCGTTTAAGAAGAGGAAATTTATATACGATTGCGGAAGAAATCGGAGCGACTAAAATAGCCTTGGGACACCACAGAGAAGACATCATTGAGACTTTTTTCTTAAATGTACTGTTCAGTGGAAAGATTGAAACCATGTCTCCCAAATACAGGACCGACAACAACAAACACACGGTCATCCGCCCTTTGGCATATTGCAAAGAGGTCGACATTGCACAATATGCAGTTGAAAAACAATTTCCGATTATTCCATGTAACCTTTGTGGTTCTCAAGACAATATGCAGAGACAAAATATCAAAATGATGTTACAGGAATGGGAAAAAAAACATCCGGGTAGGACGGAGGTGATTTTTAATTCCCTCAAAAACATTTCTCCCACACACATGTTGGATAGAAAGCTTTTTGATTTTGAGCATATTTAAACTACTTAAAAAAGCAAACTACTACCACAACCACTTCCCACTTTTAAACATGTATTTCAATGAATTACTCATTTCTATTTTAAAAATATCCTTATTCACCACAGAGATTTTTTCGGCTTCAGGTGCTAGTATTATTTTACCTGACAAATCGATTATACCGAATTTTTGAACCAATTCGACTTCAGCATAACCTTTGTCAAACTCATGAATCAAATTGTATTTAAAGTCAATCAACAAGGTCCCATTTTCTGAAAGCAAGCCATACATGCCATCATTTTTAACGATAGCAATGCTGTTTTTAAATGGGTAACATTTTTCAAAAGTTTTACCAAACAATTTATCTCCAGCTTTGTCAATATAATATTCCCTGTTATTCCATTTATGGCGTACTACAGCTTTTTCTTCTTCAAATCCGGCGACAATTTCAAGGTCATTGTTTTTCAAATCAAGTTCTGGCAAACCTGATTTATTGATAAAGAATTTTTCGTTTTTTAAATGTACCAAAGCCATCTCATTGCTAAAAGCATGAATATGGTCATAAGTCAAATCTGAAATCACTATCTCTCCTTTTGGATTGATAAATGAATATTTAGCCCCTTGCTTTAAATGTTCAGCTTCGGCCAGTGCCTGTGCCTCATTTTTACTCAACTTCACTTTGGCTAAACCGTTGCTAAAACAATGGGCTTCATCAAACTTCGCCTCGATGACCAAAGTCCCAGAAGTATCTATAAAGCCATATTTACCATTATGTTTTACGATGGCAAAACCTTCATGAAAATCATCAATAGAATCGAATTGGTGGAAAGAAATATGCTCTCCTTTGGTATTGATCAAAACGTGTTTTCCTGGAGAGGCGTGGGCTATGGCCGTTTGGTGTTTGTTAAATGGCAAAATTTTATGAAACTTAGGACTTACAATCCAATGTCCCTTGGTATCAATTAATCCATAACCGTCCGTTTTTTTTGCAATGGCAACACCATGTTCATAATCATAAACTTCTTTCAGTTTTAAATTAGAGCGTATTTCCCCTTTTTTATTGATGATTTCAAAATGACTTTGTTCCTTTACAAAAGCCAATTGATGACTAAAATTACTGATACTTTCAAATTTATTCGGGATTACCATATTAAAATCACGGTCTACAAATCCCCATTTTTTATTCAGTTTCACCGCACACAAACTATCGCTAAAAACAAGTTCGTCATCATACATAAGCTCAGAGGTTTTAGTTGAATTTATTCCAACAAATCCCCATTTTCCATTTTTCTTTACCGACACCATTCCTTCAGCAATAGGTTTAAGCTCATCGTAATCAATAGAAATCACTATTTTACCCTTAGAATCTGCATATCCCTTTTCGTTCCTATCCTCCGCAATAATCAGTAAACTATCATCTGTATGCGGCATGCGTTCGATAAAACTGTATTGAATTGGAACAATGACTTTGTTCGAATCATTGACCAATCCCCATAAATTATTTTGTTGTACTATTGCCGTGCGATGAGCAAAATTTTCTACTTTTTGATATGTTGGAGCTATTAAAAAAATGCCTTTTGAATTGATAAATCCCCACATCCCACCTTTCACATTGGCCACATCAAAATAATACGTCAAGCCAGAAAGTACATCTGTTTTAAGGTGATAGTTTACCTCACCGCCAACACAAACCCTAGCCAAACCATTTACAAAAGCACCCACATAAGTAATGTGTTTTCGGCTTACTTTACCATGATCTTGGACTTCAACGCTCGTCAATACATGTCCACTTTTATGCAATATTCCAAAATTACCTCCTTCAATGATACACGCAGTTACTTCTTGGTCGGTAAAATCTTCTAAATTTGCATCCAGAATTTTCACATTGCTCTTGATGGCTTCATTGGTGCAGGTGTTGTAAAGCATAAAAGCCTGTTTGATTACATCCCTATGAATTAAACTTCCTGCAGCCACTCCGTCATGAATCAGGGCAAAACAATTGCTAGAATATACCGGATCAACTTTTCGCAAATGTGTTCCATTGTCGTGAACATTATTTCTAACGCCTATATGAATCGTATTGATGGCATTAAAGTTGGCGTCAATCTCCCCATCAGCATTAAACCTTACCGCTGTTTCAAGTCCTTTTTTATACAAACGGGCATGTCCATCTGTCAATTCAATTTTTGAAAAAAATGCTTTTTCTATCACATGACCACTTTTGTTTAATATTCCCCACAAAGTATCTTTCTGATATGTTGTTACAGAATATACAAACGGATGTACCATCTTTAAATCAGCTTCCAAAACTTCAACATTGGCAGCGTTAACAACACCATATTTATGGTTTTTTTTCACTGAAAACAAACCATAACCCAATGGTTTTATATCCTCATATCCTTCAAATGGATACAATTTCCCCTGTAAATTAAACGCAAGTAATTTATGGTGTTTGCCCCCCAAAATCAATTCATTGTTTTCAACTTTAAAATTCGAAAAATCCTTATCGGTGAGATATTTATGTGCTCGAATATTGAAAAGGGCATGTATTCCAGCATGAACTTCAACATCTGCCAAATCTCCAACCAACAACCTTATTGATTTCCAATTCACACTGTCATTTCTTCCTTTTTTGAATTGATAATTCCAACCCAGGGAAGTTTTAAAAAAGATTCTGTTTGGGGAGTGATGAACTTAAATGAACAAGAAATTATTCCCGCACAATTTTTAGAGATTTCTTTGTTTGAAGATTATATTCATACTTATACCAACCATCACCATAGCATATATAACCTCTCGGGTAAAAACATTATTCCACCTACTAATTTTACGGTGAGAAAGTTGGCCAATTACTGGATGGTTGAAAATGAAAAATTGAAACTTGGACTTTTTGATATGAAGGGTAATGTGGTTTTTCCAGTGATTTGTGATAGTAT
>JBEAZU010000398.1:0-5696 GCA_041169945.1 Bacteroidota bacterium | reverse complement strand
CAATAATGCTGGGTTGCACATAGTTTCCTTGTGCTAATTGTCCATTTGTAACAATGCCTCCTCCGTACAGTAAATTTCCTCCTTCAGCGATGGCTTCATTGATGGCTTTGCTATAACTTTCAACAGCTTGTTTGTCGATAAGCGGACCAACCAATATGCCCTCTTCTAAAGGATTTCCAATAGGTAAACGTGGATAGATGGCTAAAAGCTGTGCTTTAACTTGTTCATATACACGCTCATGGATTATCACTCTACGTGTGGAGGTGCAACGTTGCCCTGCTGTGCCTACTGCACCAAACACTACGGCTCTGATGGCTAGGTCGAGGTTTGCATTAGGGCTAATAATAATGGCATTGTTTCCTCCTAATTCTAATAATGATTTTCCTAATCTTGAGGCTACCGCTACCGCTACTTTTTTACCCATGGCTGTTGATCCTGTGGCTGAGACCAAAGCTATTTTTGGATCTTTAGCAATGGCTTCCCCGATTTTTCGATCTCCAATGATTAGGTTGAAAACACCTTCAGGAATGCCGTTATCATAAAGTACATCTTCCATGATTTTAAGACAAGCGATGGCCGTTAATGGTGTTTTTTCAGATGGTTTCCATATACTTACATTTCCGCAAACAGCAGCAATCATCGCATTCCACGCCCAAACGGCCACTGGGAAATTGAATGCTGAAATGACCCCAATTATGCCTAATGGATGATATTGGTCATACATTCTGTGTTCTTCACGTTCAGAATGCATGGTACTCCCGTGTAATTGTCTTGATAAACCTACTGCAAAATCACAGATGTCAATCATCTCTTGTACTTCCCCTAAGCCTTCTTGTAATATTTTGCCCGATTCAATACTTACCAATTTTCCCAAAACGTCCTTGTGGGCTCTTAGTTTATTACCAATTTGCCTCACAATTTCTCCTCTTTTAGGAGCGGTAATATTTCGCCAATACAAACTTGCTTGCTGCGCTTGAGCAATCGTATGGTCGTAGTCGTCTAAAGAGGCGTATTCGACACTGGCGAGATGGCTATTGTCAATAGGGGAGTGGATTTTATACGAAGTGCTGTTTGATAATTCATTCCAAAGCATTCCGGTACAAATGGCTGGATTAATGTCTTGGATTCCTAAGGATTGAAGTAAGGTTTTCATAGCGAATAGATAAAATATTTTGCTCATGAATAGAGCATACTGTAAAACTAAAAAATTCAGTCGATTTGGACTGAATTTTTTAGTTTAATTTTAAACAAGTGTATTAATTAATTTCCAATGGCATAAAATTCACTTTGTCCATTAGGATAAATTCCTTCAAAAAGTACCCCACCTTTACGAGGTTTTTCAAGTTGATTGTTTAAATCTTCAAGGGTTTTAATTTTCACTTTGTTAATTTGGGTAATAATAAAGCCATCTCTCATTCCGGCATCACGCAGTTTGCCTTCTTTCAATTTCGTTACTTTTACACCACCGTCTAATTTTAATTTTTTCTTTTCCGTGGGGTCAATAGTCGTGAATTGTGCCCCGAGGCTTTCAGAAAATTTTCCGTCTGTGATTTTGACAACATCCGTATTGCCCAGTTTGTTTTTAAGTACCGCCACTACTTCTAGTGTTTTGTCATCTCTTGACAAGGTAATGCCAACTTTATCTCCAGGACGATGACGCCCAATAGCTTCTTGTAATGCCGATGTGTTGTCAACTTCATGCCCATCAACCCTTAAAATTACATCACCTACTTTAATGCCAGCTTCTTTGGCGGCACCATTGTCATTGACACCACCTACATAAACGCCTTTAATTTCTTTAATTCCTTTTTCTTTAGCAAGATTCGCATTTACATCTTGAATAGAGATGCCTAATAAACCTCTTTGTACTTCGCCATATTTTAGTAAATCATCCATGATTTTTTTTACGATTCCTACAGGAACTGCAAATGAATAGCCAGAATAGGAGCCAGTAGGGGAAGCGATGGCGGTGTTAATGCCGACCAATTCTCCTTTTAAATTTACCAATGCACCTCCACTGTTGCCAGGGTTTACTGCCGCATCGGTTTGGATAAATGATTCAATGGCAAAGTTTTCTTTACCACTTAATATATTGATGTTTCTAGCCTTGGCACTCACAATACCAGCAGTTACCGTGGAGGTTAAATCATAAGGATTGCCTACTGCCAATACCCATTCACCAATTTTTAGTTTGTCTGAATCCCCTAATTTTACAAAGGGTAATGCGTTTTCATCTACTTTTAATAAAGCCAAATCTGTGGTGGGATCTTTGCCAATTAGCTTGGCGGTATAGCTTCTTTTGTCTTCTAAAATTACTTCAATTTTATCGGCATTGTCAATCACATGGTTGTTGGTTACAATGTAGCCATCTTGGGAAATGATGACTCCTGAGCCCGAAGATTCACTCGGCTGTTTTTGTTGTGGCAGTTGTCCTCCAAAACCATCTCCAAAAAAATCTTTTAAAAAGGGGTCCATTTGAGGGTTAAATTGTTGTCCTATATCTTTAGGGGTGAAATAAGTTTTAATATGTACCACTGCTGGTCGGGTAAGGTCGGCTGCCATGACGAAGCTCATGCTTTCGGGCAGTTTTGCCGTGCCGCTGGTATCACTTAAGTAGTTAGATAGAAAATACCTTTGGCTTTTTTCAAAGGATTCATAGCTTTTGTCTTCGAAAAAAAACTTATACCCACCTAGCGCTACTGCACCACCGATGATGGCAGAGAGCAGTAATGTCAAAATTGATTTGTTTACTTTCATGTTTCTTGTTTTTAGTTTTAAAGGTTGTTATAAATAAATATGCCATTCTTTCATTTGTCTAGATTTTAAACGAATGCTGACAAAATTTATTGGATGACTTGTCAATTTGTCATTTAAAATTCACTTCGGGGGATTGAAAGTTTTACATCATGCTTACATCATCTCAACCCACCTAAAATCATCTTGCATCAAAAAAATATTAATATTTTAAAACATAAATGAATCGCAAATTAAAAGAAAAGATTAAATTTGTAATTCATTCAGATCCCTTTTGCTATGCTTGTTCTTAAAAACTGTATCTTATATACTGGCGAACAGGTGCTTTACAACAAAGCACTCATTATTAATGACGATAAAATACTTCACATTGTAGAAGAAGACCAAGTGAGTGATGGCATTGATTTAGGAGGACAAAACGTTTCTCCTGGTTTTATTGACTTACAAAACAATGGTGGTGGTGGTAGTTTTTTTACCAAAACCCCTAACCTTGAAAGCATAGGCAAAATATACAATGCCAACAAATTTCATGGCGCTACCAATTATTTGGTAACCATGATTTCGTCCCCCTTAGAAACTATTCTTGAAGGTATTGCGGCCACAAAGGCTTGCATGGATGCTAAGCAATATGGTTTGTTGGGTATGCATTTGGAAGGACCATATTTTAATGTACACAAAAGAGGGGCACATAAATATGTGAGACCGGTAGAAACAGATGAATTAAAAACCATTATCGATAAAGGAGATGGCATTATTAAGGTGATGACCATTGCCCCTGAAACTTTTACAGATAAACAATTAAATTTATTAGAAGATAGCAATATTATAATTTCTGCAGGACACAGTAATGCGACCTACAAACAAGCCAAAGATTTTTTTGACAGTGGTATTTCTATGGTTACGCATCTTTTCAATGCCATGTCTCAGTTTAACAGCAGAGAGCCTGGGTTGGTAGGAGCGACTTTTGATTCAAGAAACATTTATGCTGGTATTATTGTCGACGGTGAACATTGTGATTACTCCGTGGTTAGGGTTTCAAAGAAAATTTTAGAAGATAAATTGTTCTTGGTGACCGATGCCATGGATACAGGAGAAGACAATGAATATGGGATTTCTAAAATAAATGGACTTTGGAGATCTGAAACTGGCGCTTTGGCAGGTTCTGCCTTGACCATGATTGAAGGGGTTGAAAATTTAGTGAAACGTGTTGGGATTACGATTGATGAAGCCTTAAGAATGGCAACCTTGTATCCTGCAAGAGCGATCAAAGTCGATAATGAATTTGGTAGAATTAAACGTGGTTTTAAAGCGAACTTAGTGGTGTTTGATGATAAATTTAAAGTGAATGCTATGGTAACCAATGGTGTTTATGAAGAAGCATCGATGTTGGTATAAAACAAATAATTGTAAAGCATAAAAAAAAGCTGATAATTTAATTATCAGCTTTTTTTATGCCTCTGGGGTTTATAATCCCCTATAAAATAATAAGCTTTCTTTCATTTGCACTTCATTCACTGGTATTTCATAATTGGCTTTGCCGATGCTTTCAAGTAAGGCAAATTGCACTACATTGTTTTCATTTTTTTTGTCTTGAAGGGTATGGGTAATAATAGCAGGTAGGTCTTCTTCTGAAATCGACACCTTACCATAAATGCGAATAAAAGTGGCGCATATTTCCGCTAAATTTTCTTCTGAAATATAGCCTAATTGCTTTGAAAGCCAAGCTTCCACCATCATGCCTACCGCAATGGCTTCTCCGTGAAGCAATCGTTTGCCGGGTAATTCTAAGTAAAAACTTTCTACGGCATGGCCAAGGGTGTGTCCAAAATTTAAAATTTTTCTAAGGCCTTTTTCAGTAGGGTCAGTGGTGGTGACGTAAGACTTAATTCCCACCGAATGTTTAATTACACTGAGCCAATCGAAGTCGTGTAAGTTTTTGTGTTTAATGGCATGCCATTGCGCAGCATCTGCGATTAAACTATGTTTTAAAACCTCTGCATAACCTGAACGCAATTCTCTTTCAGGAAGCGTTGTTAAAAAAACTGGATCAATTAATACTGCTAAAGGTTCCTGAAAAACACCGATATGGTTTTTGTAGCCCATAAAATCTACCCCAAGTTTTCCGCCTACACTGGCGTCTACCATTGACAGTAAGGTTGTTGGGATTTGGGCAAATCGTATGCCTCTTTTATAGGTGGAAGCACAAAAACCGCCCATGTCTCCAATGACGCCTCCTCCTAAATTGAGTAACAAAGCTTTTCTGTCTAAGCCCATGTTGGTCATGGCAGACCAAATATGGGTACAGGTTTTTAAGTTTTTTTCTTCTTCACCACTCAATACTTCAATCAATTCATGATTGGCCGGTAAAGCTTTTTGTATCAGTGGATAGCAATGCTTTTTGGTGTTTTCGTCGACCAATACTACTATTTTAGTGCATTGATTTTTTTCTAACAGCGTAGCGATTGCTTCGGTGATTTGGTTGCTAATATGAATATATGCTGCTATTTCCATGTATAATTACTGCATTTACCGTCTTGCTTATTTCATTACAACAGCTGGATTTCCAAAAACTTTGGCGCCATTGGCTACATTCGCAATAACTACTGAACCTGCACCAATTTGCGCTTTTTTACCAATGGTAACACCACTAACAATTACGGCACCAGCCCCAATAAAAGCATTTTCTGCAATTTTAACACCAGCACAAATTACGGCACCAGCCCCAATTTGTACGTATTCTTCTAGCGTTGCTTCGTATTCAACCACGGCACCGGCATTGATAATACAATGGCTTCCTATTTTTGCGTTTGTACCAATTACGGTACCCGCTGCAAACAAAGAACCATGCCCTAAAATAGCGCTTTTTTCTATAGAGGCATTTTTATGGATGGCATTTACTGGCATCACTTTTCTACCCTCCAACAATGCTTCCACCAATGATT
>JBEAZU010000397.1:0-8842 GCA_041169945.1 Bacteroidota bacterium | reverse complement strand
ATATAAAGGACAATATCTTTAGAGGTAACACCTTTGCCAAGGGTACCATTGATTTCAATTTTCATACGCTTTGCTTTGTATTGCAACAAGCATTGCGTAGCCATTACCGATTCTACTTCTGAAGTACCAATTCCAAAAGCGATGCACCCAAAAGCACCATGGGTAGACGTATGACTGTCGCCACAAACGATGGTTTGTCCTGGAAGTGTAATGCCCAATTCAGGACCTACCACATGCACAATGCCTTGGTATTTGTGTCCTAAACCGTACAATTCAACCCCAAACTCCGAAGTGTTTTTAGTTAACATTTCTACCTGGTAGCGAGAAAGTGCTTCCTTGATGGGTAAATGTTGGTCTTTGGTGGGAACGTTATGGTCAGCAGTAGCATGCGTTTTACTTGGGCGAAATACAGGAAGTCCTCTGTTTCTTAAGCCATCAAAAGCTTGGGGGCTAGTAACTTCATGAATAAAATGTGTATTGATATACAAAACTTCTGGATAGCCTTCTTTGCTATATACCACGTGGTTGTCCCAAATTTTGTCAAATAAAGTTTTCGCCTGCTGATTCGCCATATTTTTAATCTTAATAGTGTTCTTCTAAGTTTTCAAAGATAATTGGATTAGTCGAAAAAGCCAAATATGAAGGTTTGAAAAACAGGGAAAACGCATTAAAACAATACCATACTAAATTCATAGATGCAGACCTCATCCCAACCCTTTCTCCTAAAGAAGAAGGGCTTTACATCCCTGTAAATTTTATTGCTCATTTCTTAAAACAAGAAAATGCTGTATAAATCACAAATTTGTGATAAAAACCAAGTGACCTCTCCGATCGATAGATAAGGGATAACGCTTTGTAAGCCAATTAATGCCTTAACCCTAGTTTGAAAAAGTATTTTATAATCCCCCAATAAACAGCAATGCCTTTAATTTCTTAAAGGCATTGCTGTTTTATAGGATGACCAATGGATAATTATGGTTCAAAATTGAGAGGTGGAACAATAAACTTTTTTACATAAGGTGTTTTTAAGAATATTTTTTCTACATCAAATTATAGCATATATTAATAAATAGCGGCTACTTGCGCTTGAACATTATTATTTTCAAGGTATTCTTCATAAGTCATGATTTTATCCACACAACCTTTAGAAGAAATTTCAACGATACGATTGGCAACCGTATTCACAATTTGCATATCATGAGAGGTGAACAATATCGAACCTTTAAATTCTTTCATTCCATTGTCTAAGGCCGTAATGGCTTCCAAATCCAAATGGTTGGTTGGTTCATCCATTAACAAAACATTGGCCCCTTGAAGCATCATTCTTGATAACATACAACGCACCTTTTCGCCACCCGACAATACATTCGATTTTTTCAAGGCTTCTTCCCCAGAGAACAACATTCTACCTAAGAATCCACGGATAAAACTTTCATCTTTTTCTTTAGAATATTGACGAAGCCAATCTACTAAATTTAGCTCATCACTGTCAAAATACAAATGATTATCGTTAGGTAAATACGCTTGATTAGTGGTTACGCCCCATTTAAAAGAACCAGTACTTGGTTCTTTTTCACCCGCCAATACCTGAAACAAAGTAGTAATGGCCAAAGGATCTTTGGCGATGATCGCCACCTTGTCGTTTGGATTTAAATTGAAAGAAACATTACTAAACAATACTGTGCCATCGTCCATTTTATAGGATAAGTTCTGCACTTCAAGCAATTGATCTCCCATTTCCCTTTCAGGTTTGAAATTGATGTGAGGGTAACGACGAGACGAAGGTTTGATTTCATCAATCGTTAATTTCTCCAACATTTTCTTTCTAGAAGTCGCTTGTTTAGATTTAGAGGCATTGGCAGAGAAGCGACGTACGAAATCTTCTAATTCTTTACGTTTGTCTTCTACTTTTCTATTTTGATCACCACGTTGACGCAAAGCCAATTGACTTGATTCGTACCAGAAGCTATAATTACCACCATAGAAAGAGATTTTACCAAAATCGATATCGGCAATATGGGTACACACTTGATCTAAAAAGTGACGATCATGCGATACCACCACCACGGTATTTTTAAAATCGGCCAAATAGTTTTCTAACCAAAGGATAGAATCTACATCCAAATCATTGGTAGGCTCATCGAGTAACAACACATCTGGTTCTCCAAACAATGCTTGCGCAAGCAATACACGCACCTTTTCTTTACCACTTAAGTCTTTCATTAAGGTGTAATGCATGTCATCTTTGATACCCAAACCACTCAATAAACCGGCGGCATCAGGTTCTGCATTCCAACCATTTAAGTCGGCAAATTCAGATTCTAATTCGGCCGCTTTTTCACCATCAGCATCCGAAAAATCTTCTTTTGCATATAATAAATCCTTTTCTTTCATGATTTCATACAGTCTTTTATGACCTATGATTACCGTTTCCAAAACAGGATACTCATCGTATTCAAAGTGATTTTGTTTTAATACCGCAAGTCTTTCCCCAGGAGTCATGTCGACACTTCCGGTTTGAGGTTCGATTTCCCCTGAAAGAATTTTTAAAAAAGTAGACTTCCCAGCACCATTAGCACCAATCAAGCCATAACAGTTACCTGCTGTAAATTTGATATTTACTTCATCAAACAATACTCTTTTGCCGTATCTTAACGAAACATTACTTGCTCCAATCATTTCTTTTTTTTCCTCAGTTTATAATTTTACAGGCCTGATTTTCATCAAACAGATTGCAAATTTAACAATAATCTTTATTTGGTTAAGCTTTTAATAAATTTTAGTTTTGATTTTGCATATCCCTATTCAGATAGCCCACAAAAAACTAAACAAGCCTGCCTTTGATTTTAGTTCCGCGGATAAAGCCAGCCCCTATTTTACAAGTATTTCACCATAGCTCCTCGCAACAAGCGCCCATTTAGCATTTCAAAATGTGCGCTTAAGCTTCCTTTGGCAATATTTTTTAAAATTAATTTGAATTGAAAGCAGTAATTTATCATTCAAATATGGGATTATAGTATTAATGCCTTAATATTGCACTGTAAACTAAAACGACATTGATCTCGAAAAAAATATCTAATGTAAGTGTAGCAGTAATTGGTGGAGGCACTTGGGCTACTGCTTTGGTTAAAATTTTATCAGAAAATGATGTAAAAATCAAATGGTGGTTAAGAAAACCTGAATATGTAAAGCATATCAAAAACTTTCACCATAATCCCAATTACTTAAGTGATGTTCAGATTAACCCTAAAAAAGTAAAACCTGACACCAATATCACCAAAGTATGCGAAGATGTTTCTTACATCATATTGGCTATTCCGGGCGCATTTCTTCGTGAAGTACTTTCTCCTTTAAAACCTGAAGACTTTAAAGGTAAAATTGTAGTATCAGCGATCAAAGGGCTTATACCTGTTATCAATGAACCAGTAACTGATTATATTGAGCGAGAATACAATGTGCCGGAAACGGAATTCTGTATCATTGGAGGGCCATGTCATGCCGAAGAGGTGGCCATGGAAAAACAATCTTACCTTACCGTAGCCAGCAAAGACTATAACAACGCCATTCAATTTTCACAATTACTAAACTGTAGATTTGTCAAAACACACTGTTTAACAGATATTTACGGTGTAGAATATTGTGCCATCATGAAAAACATCATTGCATTAGCCTCAGGGATTACGCATGGACTTAACTACGGAGACAATTTTCAATCGGTACTTATTTCTAATGCCATGCAAGAAATTAAGCGATTTTTAGATACCGCTTTCCCTATGCAAAGAGACTTAAACGACTCGGCCTATTTGGGCGATTTATTGGTAACGGCTTATTCTCAATTTAGTAGAAATAGAATGTTTGGCAATATGATCGGGCGTGGCTATTCTGTAAAATCGGCTCAGGTTGAAATGAACATGATTGCAGAAGGCTACTATGCCGTAAAAAGCATCCACGAAATAAACAAAAAATTTGAAGTAGACATGCCTATTACCAAGGCCGTTTACAATATAGTATATGAAAAAATTGCGCCTGCTACAGAGATTCAAATTTTAAGAAATATTTTAAGGTAAAACATTTTAAAAACTAAAAAGGACAAACAGTAATGTTTGTCCTTTTTTAGTTTTTAGTCCCAAAGAAGTAGACCAATATGCCACATGATTTGTAACAATCTGCTCCATCGGTGTTCAATTTTTATGTATGCTTTAAAAGCATAAATAAATGGCACGCAGATAATACAGATTTGGCGAATTTTCACGGATATATAAACCTATGTTTTCAATTTATTCAATTATTGTAATGCGGTTGCCCTGTAAAAACCCCAAAAACTACTTAAGTAAATAATTAAAATTTATTAGCTTGCAATGATATAAAACAGATGGGCATCAAATCAAATAAAATTTCTTTTGTAGGAGCAGTTTCTATCATTGTTTCCAACATGATTGGTACGGGGGTTTTCACCAGCTTAGGGTTTCAGGTTGCAGGCATTAAATCTATCCCTGCCTTGTTGGCGCTATGGGTAGTCGGTGGTATTATCGCCATTTGTGGTGCATTTGCCTATGCCGAATTGGCCTTAAGGTTTCCTCGTTCTGGAGGAGAATACAATTTTCTTTCTAGAATTTACCACCCAGCCATCGGTTTTTTATCGGGTTGGGTTTCGAGTACCGTTGCCTTTGCAGCACCTATCGCCATGTCGTGCATGGCCTTTGGCAATTATTTTTACGATATTTTCCCGGTCTATGAACCCATGACCATCGCCTTTGCAACACTCGCTTTGGTAACCACCATTAACCTTATTAGTTTAAGCGTAGGCACTGCCTTTCAAAAAATATTTACATTCCTTAACATTTCCTTGATTTTGTTATTCATTATTTACGGATTAATCAATAGTAATTCAAGCCATTACGAATTCAAACTCAATACCGAAACCCTCAGTCCTATTTTCAGTTCTTCCTTTGCAAGTTCTTTGGTATATGTTTCATTTGCCTTTTCAGGATGGAACTCTGTAACGTATGTCATAGATGAAATTGAAAACCCACAAAAAACCTTACCCAAGGCCTTGTTTACCGCCACAGGGATCGTCTTGGTTTTGTATGTGGCGCTCAATTTTATTTTCTTATACTCTACCCCCATTTATGACCTCGAAAACAAAGTAGATGTGGCAGCGGTAGCGGCCAATAATATTTTTGGCAATGCTGGAGGACGAGTAATCAGTGCCATGATTTGTATTGCTTTGTTTGCCTCCGTGAATTCAATGTTGATTGCTGGCCCAAGGGTAATTAAAGTGATTGGCGAAGATTTTCCATTCTTCAAAAAATTTGCAAGTGCTTCTGAAAAAGGCACCCCCGTATTGGCCACCATCATCATGAGTACCATTGCGTTGTGTTTGATATTATCCTCCCAATACGACATGGTATTTACCTATATAGGCTTCACATTAAGTATATTTACCTTGTTAACCGTGATAGGTTTATTTGTAGTGCGAAACAACGAAAAAGCAAGCCTACAGCCAATATATACCTCCTGGGGATTTCCGATTACAGCCATCATTTTTATTGCCTTAGAAGGTTGGATGATGGTTTTTTTATTAATGGAAAAACCCAATGAATCCATTGCCGGATTAATTACCATTTTATCCGGATTTGGGGTATATTTTTTAGTCAAAAAGAAAATCACACCTTAAACTATTGAAGTCATGAAATTACATTTTATTGCATATGCTCTATTTTTAGGCATTTTTTCTTGTTCCACCCCTACTGAAAAAAAAGAAGCAAAAGTCTCCACAAAAGACACGACCGCTACGGTCATGGTTGACACCATTAAGCCAACTCTCCCACCTAGTAATGCGGCTTTTTTACCCTGTGTAAACCGCCAATACGATGATTTTAGTCGTTTCATAGCCGGCTATCCTGCCTTAGACAGTAGCCGATTAACGAACTTAGCAAACACGACCGATTGGCCCCAATTTGCGAAAAGACTCGACAGCAGTTGGTCTATTTTGGAAAAAAACAGGTTAAGTAAAATGAGAGATTGGTCAACAGTAGAAATCAAATCAGCCCATGAAGGGAAAAGAGATTTATTATACGCTTTCTCTGGACCAGACATGCTGAATGCCTTTACCTTATTTCCTACCGCCACCAATTATACCTTAATTGCTTTAGAACCAGTAGGTCAAGTAAAAGATTTCAGTAAAGCAAAACCGGAAGCCATCAATCAATATTTATATTCGATAGATGAAGCCTTGAGTGATGTATTTGAAAAAAGCTATTTCATAACCCGCAAAATGCTGAGTCATTTACAACCCAACAAAGTAAACGGCACATTACCCTTGATATGCCTATTTTTAGAACGTACTGGCAATAAAATCATTGATATTAAACGCATCAAAATTGATTCAGCGGGGAATGCCAACGAATTTGATTGGCAATTACAGACCAAAGCTGCTGGTGTGAAAGTGTATTTCGTCAATGAAAAAGAACCACAACGCCTGCGATCAGTAACCTATATCAAAGCCGATATGGAGAACAAAGCATTGGCCAAAAACACCGCCATGACCAATTGGTTAAAACATTTCGACAACATCGATACGTACTTAAAATCAGCTTCTTATATTTTACATTACAAAGATTTTTCGACCATCAGAAATGTTATTCTCCAAGCAAGTGTACATATTTTACAAGACGATACAGGTATTGCCTACAAGTTTTACGACAAAAATAAATGGCAAATTAAACTGTTTGGAAAATTTGTAAAACCTGTTGACGACTTTGTAGACGCGGGGGTAAACCAACCCGACCTAGAAAAGGCCTATGCCGATTCCACGAAGATTCAAAAACTCCCCTTTTCTTTGGGATACCATTGGGGTACCAATGACCAAAACTTAATGTTTGCGGTAAAAAAATAACGGTTTACCTAAAATCATCAATACCAATTACTTTAGCAGTATCAAGCATGAGCAGCACAAACAAAACGGAAATTATAGTACCTTCACACATACAAGGTTTGATATTTGACATCGACGGTACCTTGGCCGATACCATGCCCATTCATTACAAAGCCTGTCAAATTGTTTGTCAAAAATATGGTTTTGAATTTCCGCTACCCTATTTTCTGGCCAAAGCTGGCATACCCACCCATACCACTTTTAAAATGTTGATAGAAGAATTAGGCTTACATCAGCTCGATCATTATGCCATTGCAGAAGAAAAAGAACAAACATTTTTAAGTTTGGTACACAGCGCTACCCCCATTGAAGTAGTGGTTGCAGTAGCCAAAAAGTACCGAGGCATTTTACCAATGGCCCTAGGCACTGGAGCCAATAAAGAATTGGCAACCAACATTTTAAAAGCGACAGGCTTAAGCGAAATGTTTGACATTTTAATTACCTGCGATGATGTCGTAAACCCAAAACCAGCACCTGATACCTTCCTCAAAGGCGCCTCTTTGATGGGGGTTGCGCCTGAATTTTGTATGGTATTTGAAGATGGCGCTCCCGGTATTGCTGCAGCCATAGCAGGAGGAATGGAAGTCATTGATGTACGCCCCTATTACCAAGCAAACATTCAAATATAAGTTTGGAGTAGGATTGACTATTAAATCACCATGAAGCATTTGGCTATCGATATTTTAATTTACGAAAGCAATTCACTTTTTTAGTATGCGGTTGCTCGAATGGTTACCGTATATCAATCAAATGTTCAAGTCTTCCAGACTTGTTTCGTGTAACGTATTTTTTGCCCCCGCATTTCATACGGGGCTATTATTGTTTAACCCTAAGGGGTTTTGATTACAACCAATCCGCAAAGATGGATTACAAATTCACCCACATTTCATACGGGTTTTTATTGTATAACCTTAGTGCTGATAACCCGAAGGGTTAAACCACAATAGCCGTAGGGGCAACCTACGGTAAGGGATGGTTTTGATATTATCACAACCATTTCATACAGGGTTATTGTAATTCACCCTAATGCAAACGCATTAAAATAATTGAATAAATTGAAACATAGCCTTATATATCCGTGAAAATTCGCCAAATCTGTATCATCTGTGTGCCATGTATTTATTCTTTTAAAGCATAAATAAAAATTGAACACCGATGGAGCTGATTGTGCGGATAAACGCTGATGATGCCTCTTTGTCCCTTTTATTCATTCAAATAAAACCGCAATTTACAATCCGTTTGTCCTGTAATTCATCCCTAAAGGGTTTAAAAAATACATTACCCTTCATGATAGGTACACAAACAACCCGAAGGGTTAAACTACAATAGCCGTAGGGGCAACCTACGGTAAGGGAATTTTACTAAACTTTCGAAAGATGTAATTTTGAATTAACCCTGAAGGGGTTAAACCAATCTTATCTACTAATGCAGCAATAGTAAGATTTGGTCGTGTCTGTCGTGGAGGACTAAGCTATCTATTGCAAGCTTAGATTTATACTTTACATTCTACTCTACACTTTCTACTTCTACTTTACACTTTCTTCTCTACACTTTCTACTTTCTACTTTCTACTTTACACTTTACTCAACATTCGTCTACTTTCTACTTTCTACTCTACACTTTCTACACTTTCTACTTTCTACTTTACACTTTACTCAACACCAAACTATCAACTCTAAACAACTCTCAACAACACTTCACAACATCGCCAACTCCCTTATGGAAACAAGGGGAAAAGTCGATTTAAGTGAGCAATACTGATATACCCCATTTGATGCACTTGAGCACATTTAACCAAAGCCTTTTCTTTTTCAATTTTTAACACTTCAATCGTACAGTTTCTATGGCTTTCTACATCCACAATAGTCAAGGTTGCCAAAGGTTTGTCATGCAGTTCATGATAGG
>JBEAZU010000396.1:0-2789 GCA_041169945.1 Bacteroidota bacterium | reverse complement strand
ACGGGGTAACCATGGTTGAACAAGGCGTTTCGAGGGTAGTGCCAGTGGACTTGAGAAGCCTGGATTAACTAAATTTTAAATGTTTAATTTTGAATTTTTAATTAAAAACAACTTTCAATTTAAAATTACAAATTATGACGGTTCAAAATTTGTTTCGATAGATTTGAGAAGCCTGGATTGACTAAATTTTAAATGTTTAATTTTGAATTTTTAATTAAAAACAATTCATTCAATTTAAAATTCAAAATTCAAAATTCAAAATTTAAAAAACTTCCTCCTTCCCATCTGCATGGTGTGCGAACCTCGATTTGTTTCTTGGATGCACCTGGTCGTATTTTGGCCAAGGCCAACCGCCAAATTCAGTGGCGTGGTAATCGTCAAATGCCTGTTTAATTTCTTCTTTGGTATTCATCACAAAAGGGCCATATTGAATCACCGGTTCCCCGATGGGTTTGCCTTGCAATACCAAAATACTCACCTCTTCTCCCCCACTCGCAACGAGCGCAACATCCATTGTTGGAATCAGTTGTACAGCAGTATAAGGTTTGATATTTTCGCCTGCCAATGTCAAGGCTGTGCCTTCATAAAAATACAACATTCGGTTTACACCTTCCGCCGTTTTAGGTAAAGTCCAGGTGGCGCCTGCTTCCATTTTAATATTCCATATCGCCACTTGATTGGCTTCCTCCGTTGCCCAGGAACCGGGAGGAGGAGTCGGCGCTTTTTCATTTTCAACCTTTCCAGCAATCACTTCCACATTGGTCTTTTTCCCTTTATTGTCAGTGTAGGCATGGTTAGGAATCGCTTCTCTCCACAACATTTTGAAATGAGGTTCAATCATTTTATCCTTTTGGGGAAGATTCAACCAAATCTGAAACAACTCCATGGTATTGTCTTTGTCCTGATGAACCAAGGGAAACATTTCAGAGTGTTGTACCCCTTTGCCAGCGGTCATCCATTGCACATCGCCATTGCCATAACGGCCTGACGCCCCCATAGAATCGGCATGGTCAACGATGCCTTTACGAACCACCGTGATGGTTTCAAAACCCCTGTGCGGATGTCCGGGAAAGCCAGGAACCGTTTTGCCATGGTACATCCTGAAACCATCTTTGATAATAAAATCATCGCCCATGTGACGCCCTTTAAAAAGTTCTTTGTTGGGGCCCATCACTTCATTCCCTTTGGGGAATTCATCTTCATGATGTACACAAAACAAAAACGGATCAAGGGTATCCCATTGAAAACCAAGGGCTTTTTTGTCTAAAATAGGACTTGTATTTTTCTCAATTTCCTTAAAATTTGATGCAAAATTAGACCAAGGTGTTATCATGGCCGTGCTTAAAGCCAACCCTATTTTTGAAATAAAACTGCGTCTTTGTAATTTATCGCTCATGATACGGTAGTTTAACCTTGTGGCTTACATTATTATTTGTCTATAAAGATAAATGGCGAAAAAGAATATTACTACTAATTCTGAATCAAATTTCAGACTGTCGTATAGGAAGTTTGCGTGCAATAAAATATTCATGACCATAAACAGCAATCATTTTAAATGTAACTGCTAAATTGCCAATTCAAAATTGACATCCGTAAAACAAAGAATAATATGCAAATTTCAGAACAAACCATAGAGAAAATATTGGATCAATTGTACGATAGCAATGAAAACAAAGCCAACGAAATCATGGAACAAATGAGCAAAGAACAGCCTGTAATTCTTGCTTATGTGATGCAAATGTCTGAAGAATTTGACCAAAAAGAAGAACGTGAAACCCTATTGTTTTTAGCGGTATTGGTTTGGAAAGCATTTGACACTACTTTTGGAAAATTAAAAGAAGTGAACGAAGAAGAGGTTAGAAAAGCGGAAGATGCCTTGTTTCTAAAAATGGAAGCGATGGAAAAAGCAGAAAACGCTGGCCCAAGTATTGAAGACGAAGCACAACCTATTTTAATGGGATTCATCTCGGGTGAAATATTTGCTGACAAAACAGAAAACTTAAGTCCTGCAGAACACAAAACTGTTGCCATTCACCTTACGGCCTTACAAGTAGTAACAGATGCCTTACAAAGCGTTGCTTTGTAAATTTTAAATTTTAAATTTTGAATTTTGAATGAAACATGCAACTTCATCTTCAATTTTAAATTTTAAATTTTGAATGAATGCAACTTCTTCTTCAATTTTGAATTTTGATTTGAAAATGCAACATTAAAAATTCAATATTAATTATAACGTTTTTTGAATTCAAAATTCAACATTAAAAATTCAACATTACAATGAAATACCTTCCTATCAATAAAGAATTGTTTGTCCTGAATAGAAAAAACTTAGCGGCGCAATTGCCCCCTAAAGCCATTGCGGTATTTAATTCTAACGACATCATGCCGACCAATGCGGATGGAAGTATGGGTTTCAGGCAAAACAATGACCTGTTCTATTTAAGTGGCATAGACCAAGAAGAAAGCATATTGGTCATATTTCCATCAGCCAAAGATCCGAAATTCAGGGAGGTATTGTTCATTAAAGAAACCAGTGAATTAATTGCGATTTGGGAAGGTCATAAATTCACTAAAAAAGAAGCACAAGAAATTTCAGGCATTGCTACGATTATATGGACTAAAGATTTTGACAATATATTGCCAAGCTTGTTTTTTGAAGCAACAACCATCTATTTAAATAGCAACGAACATGTTAGGTCAGGCAATGAAGTAGAAACCAGGGATGCGAGGTTTATCAAAGCATGTCAGCAAAAATACCCGCTGCATCAATATGGCCGTCTAGCACCTAT
>JBEAZU010000395.1:0-3663 GCA_041169945.1 Bacteroidota bacterium | reverse complement strand
GTTGGATTCACTTTTGTGGAGGATTAAACAGTTTTATTGATGTGTATTTCGCCCATTTTGATAAGTCAGGTACGCAAGATACCGTCTTTAATTATATCGGTGCTGATTTTTATATTCCAAGGCATGAATATCTGTTAATTGCGTTCAGTATTTGTGTCGTCGTTGTTGGGGTATTGAAAAAAAATCAATTTTTAAAACATTACTTTGCTTGGGTAGCATTGGCGAGTATTTGTCTTTTTTACTGGCTCATCAAAGATTGGGGACCGTATTCTATTTTTATTCTCCCATTTTATTATTTACTCTGCATGGGTTTGCAAAAACAATCCCCTACTGTATTTTTTAACGTTTGTATAGCGGTGTTGTTGGTTTTTAATGTTGTTTTTTTTGGATTAAAGGTTGTCCAAACGATGGTGTCTGCCTCCGAACGCAATCCTCAAATAGCCTATGATTTTGTTCGTCAACATATCCCGAAGGGCAGCAAAGTGATTGGGGATGCCACATATTATTATGCCGTGGTGCGGCATGGTGCTAGTTATGAATACATTGATAAGTACGCAACACTAAACCGTCGAGAAGAATTGCTTCGTACCAAATACAAGTACCAATATGTAATCGTGAGTGATATTGAAAAGGCGAGGTATGGGCCAACTTTAAACTATTTTGCGAGCAAAAGCAAGTTGCAATTGGTCGCTCAATTAAGGGTGCCACCGTCGGTTAAAATTCCT
Organism: Bacteroidota bacterium; assembly: GCA_041169945.1. GTDB lineage: Bacteria > Bacteroidota > Bacteroidia > Cytophagales > UBA9547 > CALPQG02. Next base: position 2,938 of record JBEAZU010000395.1, on the reverse strand, counting down.
TTGGTATCCTCTTTTGACGCGCAGGGATATGGGTGTTGTTTGTATAAAGTGATAGATTAAAAAAATACGATGTACCATCAAATGATACATCGTAGGTTTTATTAGTTTTTCAACATGCTTAGCAAATCGCTTAAGCGTTCTTTTAATTCTTTTCTATCTACAATGAAGTCTAAGAAACCATGTTCCAATACAAATTCGGCACTTTGAAAACCTTCAGGTAAATCTTTGCCTATTGTTTCGCGAATAACCCTTGGTCCTGCAAAGCCAATCAATGCACCAGGTTCAGAGATGTTAAAATCTCCTAACATGGCATAAGAAGCCGTTACCCCACCTGTTGTTGGGTCTGTTAACAAAGAAATATAAGGAATGCCTTCTTCAGAAAGCATGGCTAGTTTGGCAGAGGTTTTAGCCATTTGCATTAAAGAATAGCCGGCTTCCATCATTCTTGCTCCACCAGTTTTAGAAATCATTAAAAATGGTGCTTTCTTTTCACGTGCCTTATCAATAGCTCTTGCAATTTTTTCTCCTACTACTGATCCCATAGAACCACCAATAAAATTAAAATCCATACAGGCAACTACAATTTGAATATTGTTCATGTACCCAATACCAGAGCGAACCGCATCGGTTAAGCCGGTTTTTTTCTGTGTAGCAACAATACGGTCAGGGTATTTTTTGGTGTCAATAAAAATTAATGGGTCAGAAGAACTCATTCTAGCATCCAATTCTTCAAACTCATTGTTGTCAAAAATGATTTCGAAATACTCTTTCGAACCTATTTTGTCATGGTAGTTGCAACTCGAACAAGTATATTCGTTTTTTTTGTGCTCACGAGAGTGCGTTACTTTTTTACACTCAGGACACTGACTCCACAAGCCATCAGGGGTTTCCTTCTTTAATTCTGTGGGTGTTACAATTCCTTTTTCTTTTCTAGTAAACCAAGTCATATTAATATTCAATTCAAGCGTTGGCAAATTTACCTTTTTTGCTGAAACATCTACCTAAAATTTTGAAATTTTTGTTTGTGAATTTTGATTAATGATTTGTAAAACTGTATTATAAATTGAATTTCTTGAGCGCATCCAAGGAAATGCGACCGTCATATAATGCGTTTCCCAACACTGCAGCATATATTCCTTGTTCTTGAAGTCGTGTAATGTCTTCGATGGTATTGATACCTCCTGATGCAATTAATTTTAACTCTGGAAATCGGTTGTTGATTTTGTTGTATAAATCGAAGTTGGGTCCGAGATTGCTTTCTTCTTCTGATAAAGTGTTACATTTGATATATAACACACTAAATTGATAAAAATAGTCGATGTAATCAAGCACATCTTCTTTGGCTTGCCTCCTTGATTCACCATAAATATTTACTTTTTGATTGATGGCATCAACGCCTAAAATGAGTTTATTTCTGCCATAACTCACTAACCAAGCGCCAAACAATTCTTTTTCGCGGGATGGTAATGTCGAACATGATACTTGATGGGCACCATATTCAAAGGCGAGTCGAATTTCGTCATCGGTATTTACACCACCTCCAAAGGCGATTTCTAAATTAGTGAAAGCGCTAATGTCGCTTAAGGTATGTAGGTTTTGGACGGTGTCAGTAATGACCCCATCTAAGTCAATGAGCTGTATTTTTTTAATGCCATGGTCCTCAAATTTTAAGGCAAGGTCAAGTGGCTTTTCTTTTAAGAAAGTATACTCATCAGCACTGTCATTTTTAATTAGGGCACATTTGCCATCTTTTACCAAAATGGACGGAACGATATGTATCATAGCTTTGAAATTTACAAATCTAATTTACGCGTTTTTTTGAATGTTGGCTTATAGATTAGGCTTTTTTATTTAAACCTTGTTGGTATAAAGCCTCGTGTTGATTTTTTTAAGCTAATGGGCATTGAATTATTTTACAAAGTTTTTTAGTAAATGATTTTTCAACACTATTCGTGCACCTCTGAACTTTGGAGCAATATTTTAGTGGTGGCAATAAAGATAAACGATGTGTCATTGAATGATTTGTTTAAATATATCGTCACTTAATTTTTCGCTTGTTGGATAAAATGTGCTCTTTTTGTGCTTCTACGTATTATTTTAATTAATTTAGCAAATTCATAGTAGAAAACTAAAATTGTTATCATGCAACTAATTGACAATCATTACGAAATGCAAGGTGTAAACCTTTTGGATGTAGTAGCCGAACATGGAACACCGGTTTATGTTTATGACTCTTCCAAAATTCTTGATCAAATAAGTAATTTGAATGAGGCTTTCGCTGGTTTAAAGTTGAAGATAAAATACGCCACCAAGGCTTTGTCTAATTTGTCTATTCTTAAATTGATGAAAAAAGGAGGCGTTGGATTGGATGTGGTTTCAATTCAAGAATTGCATTTGGCTTTGGCAGCGGGGTTTACTCCTACTGAAATTATGTTTACTCCCAATTGTGTGCCTTTTGAAGAAATTCAAGAAGCTGCGAAAATAGGTGTACATATTAATATTGACAACCTTTCTTTCTTAGAAACTTTTGGACAATTGTATGGTCATGATACGGCCTGTTGTATCCGAATTAATCCCCATATCGCCGCAGGTGGAAATGATAAAATTAAAACCGGTCATGCTGAATCTAAGTTTGGGATTTCAATTCTTCAAATTGAGGAGGTATATGCTTTAATCGAAAAATATAATTTAAATGTTTCTGGCTTACACGTGCATACCGGTTCAGATTTCGGTTCTGTTGACGTATTTATGCAAGGAGCCGAAGTGATATTTTCTATTGCGCGAAATATCAAAGATTTGAAATTTATTGATTTTGGCTCAGGATTTAAAGTGGCGTATAAAAAAGGCGATAAAGTAACCAATATGCCTGAATTGGGCGCCAAAATGAAAATAGCCTTTACGGAGTTTTGTAAAAGTTATGGCAGTGATTTGGAAATTT
>JBEAZU010000394.1:0-2900 GCA_041169945.1 Bacteroidota bacterium | reverse complement strand
TATTTTTTAATAGTTGTATCAAATTCAAAATAGTGTTCGTTTGTTTGGTTTTCTTTACTTAAATTTGTGAGTTAAACAAAATCATAAATTAACATGGCTTTAAATACAGTATTCCTTTTCCTAGGAGGCTTAGGCGGATGGGAAGTTCTTCTAATCTTGTTTGTAGTACTTCTTTTGTTTGGTGCTAAAAAAATTCCTGAATTGGCACGTGGCTTAGGTCGTGGTATCAGAGAATTTAAAGATGCGACCAATGAAATTAAAAATGAGGTGAATAAAGGGATCGAAGATGATACCCACAACAAACCAAATCAAGCCTAATTTTATTCTTTTGAATGAAGCATTATAGTTCATTATCTCAAGTTAAAGCAGATATAAGTACCGGTGCTGTCAATTGTCAGCAACTTGTGGCTTATTATCTTGATAATATAGCAAACAAGCAACATCTCAATGCTTTTGTGGAAGTATATGCTGAAGAAGCACGTGCGCATGCCATTGCAGTAGATGCCAAAATCAAAGCGGGTACTGCAGGAAAATTAGCCGGAATGGTTATTGGACTTAAAGATGTGCTTTGTCATAAAAATCACGGTTTACAGGCTTGCAGTAAAATTCTTGAAAATTTTAAATCCCAATTTACAGGTACCGCGGTGCAACGTTTATTGGATGAAGATGCTATTGTAATTGGTCGACAAAACTGTGATGAATTTGCTATGGGTTCTTCTAATGAGAATTCTGCTTTTGGTCATGTGCTTAATGATATTGACAACAGCAGGGTGTCCGGAGGTTCTTCTGGTGGCTCTGCGGTGGCTGTACAAGCCGATTTATGTTTGGCTTCTCTAGGCTCAGACACAGGTGGTTCTGTACGTCAACCTGCGGCTTTTTGTGGCATTATTGGTTTTAAACCTACTTATTCTCGTATCTCGCGCTATGGTCTTGTAGCTTATGCTTCTTCTTTTGATAGCATAGGTATTTTGGCTAAATCGGTAGAAGACACCGCTTTGTTGTTAGAAATTATGGCAGGGGCTGATGATTTCGATAGCACGGTATCTCACAAATCGGTACCTGCGTATTCTAAAACTCCCCAATTTGCTCAAAAAGCGAAGATTGCTTATTTGAAAGAATCAGTTGAGAGTGAAGGCGTAAATGAGGAGGTAAAAAAAGCAACGATAGCTACTATTGAGAAATTAAAAGCGGAAGGGCATACCCTTGAACCAGTAGCGTTTCCGTATTTAGACTATATATTGCCAACCTATTATATATTAACTACTGCTGAAGCAAGCACCAACTTATCTCGCTATGATGGGGTAAGGTTTGGCTATCGTAGCAGCAATACAACCGACCTAGAGTCGATGTATAAAAAAACCAAATCAGAAGGTTTTGGTGCAGAAGTTAAGAAAAGAATCATGCTGGGTACTTTTGTATTATGTGCTGATTATTTTGATGCTTATTTTACCAAAGCACAACGTGTGAGAAGATTAATCAAAGAAAAAACAGATGAGCTTTTAGCGCAATATGATTTCATGATTCTTCCTACAACACCGGCTACTGCATTTAAGATAGGGGAGTTTTCTGAAGATGCCTTATCGATGTATTTGGCTGATGTATTTACAGTGTCTGCGAATTTGGCTGGCTTGCCAGGGATTTCTATTCCGAATGGCAAAGATGCTGCCGGAATGCCTATAGGCTTGCAGGTAATTACCAAATCTTTTGGGGAGGCGGAATTACTTTCTTTCTCAGAATATTTGATTAATAATAAAATAGCTGTAAATTAGTGAGATATAAATTTCACCTAAAGTGTAACTTTAAGTGATGAAATACGAAAAACACTATTAATTGTGAACTTATTGCTATAATTTCATAGTTGTAACACTAATTTGAAATAAAAAACATGAAACACACCCTCGCCATTCTCGTAGCTCAGCTCAAAGCATTCGCATGCCTATTGGTTGTTCTATGGCCTAGCGCAGTGTTTGCTCAACAATTTTCAGATACAAATATCGGGGCCGATGGTACGCCTTTCGTAAACCTTGATAGTTTGCGTCCTTATACGTACGAGTATGTGCCTGATTATACGGAAGACGAAGTCATTGCTCGTTTGGGATCCATTGAAAATAGAATTAAATTAAATTATAACCGTAGGGTTTTAAGTTTTGTAGATTTTTTTGTGAATAGAAACAGGCAATATTCTAAAATGGTATTGTCACGTAAAGCCTTGTATTTTCCTATTTTTGAAGCAACACTTGCCAAATATGGCTTGCCTCAAGAATTAAAATATTTAGCGATTGTTGAGTCTGGCTTAAAAAACACCGCTAAATCAGGAGTTGGTGCTGTAGGTTTATGGCAGTTTATGCCAAGCACAGGGCGTATGTACAACCTCAATAATGGTACCCTCATCGATGACAGGATGGATCCTGTTCAAGCCACGGAAGCGGCATGTAAATATTTGAAATGGTTATTTAACTATTTTGGCGATTGGGAATTGGCCTTGGCATCTTATAATTGTGGACCAGGGTATGTGAGAAATGCCATTAAAAAAGCAGGTGGTGTTAAGTCATTTTGGGCCGTGTATGATTTCTTGCCACAAGAAACCAGAAGTTACGTACCTCAATTTGTTGCCATTGCTTACATGGTTAATTTCTCAAGAGAGCATAATTTAACCCCTGCTACCATTGAATATGCCATGGACCATGATACCATCTTGGTAGATAGAAAAATAGATTTAAAGGTTTTTTGTGATCAATTTGGGGTTTGTGTAGAGGATGTAAAAAAATTAAATCCTGCAGTAAAAACCAATATTATCCCTGGTCATCACAAAGCGTATCCGCTTAAAATTCCTGCCGATAAAGCTGGTTTGGTTAGAGACAACAAAAATGCTTATTTCAACTTTGCTCAATTGGGTGAAG
>JBEAZU010000393.1:0-3135 GCA_041169945.1 Bacteroidota bacterium | reverse complement strand
TTTAGTTGACATTTTGGTAAGAATGTGGCTTTTGAAAGCGTGTTTTCTTTTAATTAATCCTGAACCAGTTACCTTAAATCTCTTTTTGGCACCTGAATTAGTTTTTACTTTTGGCATTTTTGAATTGATAATTAAAACCGTGATTTATTTTTTAATTGCTTTTGGTGCTACGTAAAGTATCATTCTTTTACCTTCCAAGGCTGGCATTTGTTCAATTTTACCGAAATCAGTTAACTGCTCAGCAAATCGAAGCAATAAGGCCTCTCCTCTTTCTTTGTAAACAATAGAACGACCAACAAAATGAACATACGCTTTTACTTTTGATCCCTCTTTAAGGAAGTTGATGGCGTGTTTCAGCTTAAATTCAAAATCGTGGTCATCGGTATTAGGTCCGAAACGGATCTCTTTCACAATGATTTTATGCGCTTTTGCTTTAAGTTCTTTTTGTTTCTTCTTTTGTTCGTACTTAAACTTAGAATAATCAACTACCTTACATACAGGCGGTTCGGCATTCGGAGAAATCTCCACCAAATCCAAACCTTGTGCCTTCGCAATAGTAATTGCTTCTTGTACAGGATATACTCCAATAGTAACGTTTTCGCCCACTAGTCTTACACTGGCTGCTCTAATTCTTTCGTTAACTTTGTACGGTTCCTCAACTTTACCTCTATTGGGAACAAATGGCCTAGGCTTATTAATGACTAAATAATTTTAAATTAAACAAAATTTGAGTTGCGAATGTAGCATATTTATTTGTAAAAACAAAAATATACACATTAGTTATCAGGGAAAACGCATTTAAATGGTAGTTTTATTTGAATTAATAGAAGGTACAAAGAGGCATAATCAGCGTTTATCCGCATAATCTGCGCCATCTGTGTTCATTTTTTATTTATTCTTTAAAAGAATAAATAAATGGAACGCAGATGATACGGATTTGGCGAATTTTCACGGATATATAACGCTATGTTTTCAATTTATTCAATTATCTTAATCCGTTTGCCCTGCATTAGTTATTGATTTTAAACGACAATTGCACTATTGACTTCTTTTTCAAAAATGGCTTTAAATTCTTGAATGGTTAAACTGCCTAAATCCCCTTCGCCATGTTTACGAACTGAAATCTTTTGTTCTCCTTCTTCTTTTTCACCAATAATGATCATGTAAGGTACTTTTTTCATTTCGGCATCTCTAATTTTTCTGCCGATCTTTTCATCTCTGTGGTCAAGGTAACCTACAATGTTGTGTGATTCAAAGAAGCTATACACTTCTTGGGCGTAATCTTGGTATTTTTCAGAAATTGGCAATACGGCAATTTGTTCTGGAGAAAGCCATAATGGAAAATTACCACCACAATGCTCAATGAGCACAGCAATAAATCGTTCCATAGAACCAAAAGGCGCACGATGAATCATCACTGGTCTATGCTTGGCATTGTCAGCACCGATATACTCCAATTGGAAGCGCTCAGGCAATTGGTAATCGACTTGAATAGTACCGAGTTGCCATTTTCTTCCAATCGCATCACGCACCATAAAATCAAGCTTAGGGCCGTAAAAAGCCGCTTCGCCTAATTCTGTTACCGTTTTCAAGCCTTTGGCATTGGCTACTTCAATAATCGCTGCTTCAGCAGAATCCCAATCTTCGTCGGTCCCGATGTATTTTTGTTTATTGGCAGGATCACGCAAAGAAATTTGCGCCGTAAAATCTTCAAATCCTAAAGCATTAAACACATATAAAACAAGGTCAATTACTTTCCCAAATTCAGCTTTCACTTGCTCACGCATGCAAAAAATATGGGCATCATCCTGCGTAAATCCACGCACCCTTGTCAAGCCATGCAACTCGCCACTTTGTTCGTAACGATACACCGTACCAAACTCAGCCAATCGCAAAGGCAAATCTTTGTATGAACGGGGTTTTACCTTGTATATTTCACAGTGATGTGGGCAGTTCATGGGTTTCAAGAAAAACTCTTCGCCTACATGCGGAGTTTTAATCGATTGAAATGAATCGGCACCATATTTTTCATAATGACCAGAAGTTACGTATAAATCTTTGTGGGCGATATGTGGGGTAACCACCTGTAAATACCCCGCTTTCAATTGTGCCTTTCTTAAGAAGTTTTCTAGACGATCGCGCAACATAGCCCCTTTTGGTAACCAAAGCGGAAGACCTTGACCTACTTTTTCAGAAAAAGCAAACAATTCTAATTCTTTTCCAAGTTTACGGTGGTCGCGTTTTTTAGCTTCCTCCAACATGGTTAAGTAATCCGTTAAATCTTTTTGTTTGGGAAACGAAACCCCATAGATACGGGTAAGTTGTTTGTTTTTTTCGTCTCCTCTCCAATAAGCACCGGCAACACTCATTAATTTTACGGCTTTGATAAAACCGGTATCTGGAATATGTGGACCTCTACATAAATCAGTAAATTCACCTTGGGTATAAAAAGTAATGGTGCCATCAGACAAATCTTTTAACAAGTCTAATTTATACTCATCTCCTTTGGTGGTAAAATAAGCGATGGCATCAGCCTTACTTACTTCTTTGCGTTGGTATTCATTTTTCAAACGAGCCAAAGCAATCATTTTATCTTCAATAGCCTTAAAGTCGTCTGAAGAAAACGCTTTTTCACCTAAATCAATGTCATAATAAAATCCTGTTTCAATGGCAGGACCAATGCCAAATTTTACATTTGGGTATAATGCCTCCATGGCTTCTGCAAAAAGATGGGCTGTTGAATGCCAAAAAGTGGCTTTCCCGTCGAGGTCATTCCAAGTTAAGAGTTGAATGCTCGCATCAGCATCAATGGGTCTATTTGATTCTACAACTACACCATTTACCTTCGAAGCCAACACATTACGAGCTAAACCTTCACTAATACTAAGTGCCACCTCATGGCTTGTAACTCCTTTGGAAAACGCTTTGACAGTTCCATCAGGAAGAGTAATGTTGATCATTTTGATAATATTTAAGTACTAGGTATTATGTATTAAGTACAAAGTAAAATGCAATGTACTATTAATTTAGAGTGACTAGCTTTTTAAAGATACTTCATAAAGGGCAAACGCATTTGAATAATATAATACTCCATTCATTGCTTCAGGCCTCATCCCAACACTTTTCCTAAAGGAG
>JBEAZU010000392.1:0-4768 GCA_041169945.1 Bacteroidota bacterium | reverse complement strand
ATCAAAGACAAAGCAAGCACCACGAACCAAATCACTGGGTCGCCCTTGAGATTATCTTTAAGCCATATTTTGCTGTCGGTTAACATTTTTTTAGTTTAGCGTTTAGGGTTTAGGGTTAGCTGTATTAAAAACTGACAACTCTAAATTCTTCACTTTTGACTTGAATTGATCTCCACGATCTTCATAATTTTTGAACAAATCAAAACTTGCACAAGCAGGAGAAAGCAAGACCACATCACCAGAAGTGGCACTTTCGGTAGCCAAAGTCATGGCCTCCTCAAGGGTATCGGTGGAGACAATATTGTCAATGACGTCTAAGAAATAATTCTCAAGCGGAGCATTATCTTTCCCCATACAAACCAACAACTTCACTTTATCTTTTACCAATTGTTTAATTTGGCTATAGTCGTTTACTTTGTCTACGCCACCGGCTATCCAAATAACGGGTTTGGTCATGGCGTCGAGCGCATAAAAGACAGAATCGACATTGGTAGCTTTTGAATCATTGATATAAGCCACTCCATTGATTTCTGCCACATGTTCTAAACGATGAACGGCATTTTTAAAATCAGCCATCAAGGCTTGGTAATCAAATGGACCAGCAATTCCGGCATTCATTCTTATGGCTTCCACCCCCAACACTGCCGCCATGGTATTGGCCACGTTGTGTTTTCCTTGAATAGGCAATTGCGGAATAGCAATTTGAAATTCATTTCCAGCAATACTAAACAGAATGCAATCTCCTGCTACATAAGCGCCTTGTGACACTTGATGTTGTAATGAAATTTCAAGCAATTGTGCCTTTACAGTATAGGAAGGCAAAAATGCAGCAACCGCGTCATTGTCAATATGCGTAATGAAATAATCAGACGCCGATTGATTTTGAAGGATTCTGAATTTTGAATTTACATATTGCTCAAATTGATAATTGTATCGGTCAAGATGATCAGGCGTAATGTTTAACAACATGCCTACATCAGCCTTGAAATGGTACAAGTCGTCTAATTGAAAGCTACTTAATTCTAAAACAAAATAATCAAAACTATCATTGATTACTTGTTTAGCCATGCTATCCCCAATATTTCCACCTAAGCCCACATTAAAACCTGCTTTTTTCATCAGGTGATAAGTTAATAGCGTGGTAGTCGTTTTGCCATTGCTACCCGTGATGGCAATGATTTTGGCCTTGGTATACCTCGAAGCCAATTCAATTTCAGAAATAATAGGCGTCTGCTGATTTCTAAGTTTCTGAATAATGGGTGCCTTTTCAGGAATTCCAGGGCTTTTCACTACTTCAAAAGCATTTAAGATCAATGCCTCGGTATGCTGTGCTTCTTCAAAAGCAATGTCATGCGCAATTAAAATAGCTTTATACTTGTCGGCAATAGCAGCCATATCAGACACAAACACTTCATAGCCTTTTGCTTTGGCCAATAGTGCTGCACCTGTTCCGCTTTCCCCCGCTCCTAGTATTACTATTCTTTTCATATTTTTTGGTACTGAGTCTTGGGTACTGAGTACTGAGAATTAGCGTGTATTCGCTGTACTCAAGACTCTGTACTAATTGTGTCTCTTTAGTAATTAGGATATAGGGTCTCTGTACTCAGTACCCTGTACTCCATACTTATCTCATTTTCAAAGTGGCAATGGTCAACAAAGCCAACATAATGCCTACGATCCAAAACCTGGTTACAATTTTGGCTTCATGGTAGCCAGATTTTTGGTAATGGTGATGAAGCGGCGCCATTTTAAAGATTCTTCTGCCTTCGCCATATTTCTTTTTGGTATATTTAAAGTAAGCTACTTGCAACATCACCGACATATTTTCAATTAAAAAGATGCCACACAATACAGGAATCAAAAGCTCCTTGCGAATGATTAAAGCCAGAACGGCAATGGTTCCACCAAGAGAAAGACTGCCAGTATCACCCATAAAAACCTGTGCTGGATATGAATTGTACCATAAAAACCCAACACATGCCCCCACAAAAGCCGCACAGAAAATTACCAACTCACCCGAATTGGGGATAAACATGATGTTTAAGTAATCAGCAAAAACCGTATTCCCTGACACATAAGCCAACACCGCCAAGGTCAAGCCGATAATCGCCGAAGTACCAGCGGCCAATCCATCGATGCCATCGGTAATATTAGCGCCATTAGATACGGCTGTAATAATAAATATCACCACCAATACATATACATAACAAGTATAATCTTCCCCTAAAATATTGGCATAATCAAACTCATTGTCCTTCAAAAAAGGAATTGTGGTAATGGTAGAAGTAACATCAACATGCTTGTCAGACACATGAGAAGTGGTGCTGATGCCATCACCCAATTCATATTCTCTCACCACTACATGTTCGTTAAAATACAGGGTTAAACCAACAACTAAACCCAACACTACCTGACCCACAATCTTAAATCGACCGTGTAATCCTTCTTTATTTTTCTTAAATACTTTGATATAATCGTCTAAAAAGCCAATCAATCCCAACCATAAAACCGTCACCAACATCAGTATAATGTAGGTGTTCATTACTTTGGCAAACAACAAGGTAGGAATTACCACAGAAGCAATAATAATTAAACCACCCATGGTAGGTGTTCCTTTTTTCTCAGCCTGCCCTTCTAATCCTAGTTCTCTGATGGTTTCGCCTACTTGTTTTTTACGAAGAAATTCAATGAGTTTTCCACCAAATACAGCCCCAATCAACAACGATAGCATCACCGCCATTACAGCTCTGAAAGAGATATAGTGAAACATCCCTGCTCCAGCGAGGTTAAATTTTTGATCGAGGTATTGAAATAAATAGTAGAGCATTCGCTAATGTTGAATTTTAAATTTTAAATTTTTAATGGCAATTTGCTAAAGCAAGGCTTTGCTTTGTGATGATTTAATTATTGCGGTTAGTATTCTTATAATTTCATTGATTAATAATAATTCTTCATAAAATTTATATTGATTACTAAATTTCCTTCTTTTAATAATTTTAACCAATACCTACTTTCTCTCGCTTCTTTAGCAGCTATTGATAATTTATGAATAAAGTCTTTTTTCGAAATAGCGGCACTTGATTCCTCAACACATGCCCCTATACTTGTACCACTTCTCAACAATTGTTTCGACAAAACGTATTCATTCTCTTTTACTAGCGTTTTGAATAATGCAATGATTTTCAATGCAAAATCAAAACTTTTTGACTGAATGACATTTTCTGTTTTCATAAATAATTAAAAATTTAAAATTCAACATTTAAAATTTCTGAAAGAATAAGCTTGTCATCAAAGTGATGTTTCACGCCTTTAATTTCTTGGTAATTCTCATGCCCTTTTCCGGCAAGCAGAATAATATCATGGGCATTGGCCAACATACAAGCAGTTTTAATGGCTTCTCTTCTGTCAAGAATCGTCAATACTTTTCTGGCATGTTGAATACTCACGCCTTTTTGCATTTCAGCCAAAATTGCTTCTGGTTCCTCATTTCTTGGGTTATCACTGGTAAGGATAACTTTGTCGCTGTACTTACAAGCAATTTCCGCCATGATTGGACGCTTGGTGGCATCCCTGTTTCCTCCACAACCAACCACCGTAATTACATTTCCTTCTCCTTTTAAATCAGCAATCGTAGTGAGTACATTTTCTAAAGCATCAGGCGTATGGGCATAATCAACAATGCCAGTGACATGATTTTTAGAAATCACTTGCTCAAACCTGCCTTTTGCAGTATCTAAACCCGAAAGCTCAGTCAATACATCCTCTTCGTTTTCACCTAATAAAACAGCTGCTGCATATACCCCAAGTAGGTTATAGGCATTAAAACTGCCGATTAATTTAAACCAAACTTCTTTGTTTTGTATCTCTAGTTGTAATCCCTGCAAGGTATTGCCCATAAGCTTTGCTTTGAAATTAGCAATGGTTTTAAGGGCAAAAGTATATTTTTTGGCGACCGTATTTTGCAGCATGATTTTACCATTTTTGTCATCTACATTGACAAGGGCAAAAGCAGTAGCAGGCAATTGGTCAAATAATTTTTTCTTGGCTTTGATATAATTGTCAAAAGTCAAATGATAATCGAGGTGATCGTGGGTGATGTTGGTAAAAATGGCCCCTGTAAATTCGATGCCAGCAATTCTCGCCTGTTCAATGGCATGAGAACTTACTTCCATGAAACAAAACTGACAACCCGCAGCCAACATTTTAGCCATTAATGCTTGGCAAGTCACCGCATCAGGCGTAGTGTGTGTGGCAGGTAAAACCGTTTCATTGATTTGGTTTTGCACCGTGGATAACATGCCCACATCGTAACCCAATTGTCTAAACAAATGGTGTAATAAAGTAACATTGGTTGTTTTACCGTTGGTACCCGTTACCCCAATCACTTTCATTTGACGAGAAGGATTGCCATAAAAATTGGCCGCCATCAATCCCATGGCAACAGTTGAATGTTCAACTTGAAGATACACCACCCCATCCTTCAGCGAAGTAGGCATTTGCTCAAGCACAATTACCTTAGCGCCTAATTCAATTGCTTTATCAATAAATGCATGACCATCGACGATTGTTCCTTTAGTAGCCACAAAGACAACACCTTCTTGTACATTTCTAGAATCAAAAACAATGGCATTCACAAGCACATCAATATTTCCAATTGATTGTTGCAATGCCACTCCGGTCAATATGTTTTGTAAATTTTTCAGTTAATAACTATTTATTGCTCTTGAATAATTTGACTACAGGTAATTTTCTATTGGTAGAGATGCTA
>JBEAZU010000391.1:0-3606 GCA_041169945.1 Bacteroidota bacterium | reverse complement strand
ATTTGTCAAGGTTAAATATTTGATAATCAGAATATTTATTTACAAATAATCTAACTACATGTGAGCCGATAAAGCCAGCACCACCAGTGATCAGTATTTTTTTCATTTATACTAAGTTAAGGTTTTTAAGATTTTGTTGCCAGTTCCAAGCGTCTGCTATGGCTTCTTCCATATTTTTTTCAGCTTTCCAAGACAATACATTCGCCGATTTTTGAACATCAGCAAAAATTTCTTGGATATCTCCTGCCCTTCTTGGTCCTATTTTATAATTTAATTTTATACCAGCAATTTTTTCAAAAGCATGGATAACATTTAATACCGATTCCCCTTTTCCAGTACCAACATTAATAACATCATGAAACAAATCTTCTTTGACAGCAAATAATTTATCCAAAGCTTTTACATGTGCTTTAGCCAAATCTACCACATGAATATAGTCTCTAACGCAAGTGCCATCGGGTGTATTGTAATCGTTGCCGAAAACCGTTAATTCTTCCCTGATGCCTGCAGCGGTTTGCGTCACAAAAGGAATCAAATTATTAGGCATACCTAAAGGAAGTTCACCAATTAAAGCACTATGATGAGCACCAATAGGATTGAAATAACGTAATGAAATGGCTTTTATAGGTTTTCCTGAGTGGTATACATCATTGATGATTTCTTCGCAAATTTGCTTAGAATTACCATAAGGAGATTGCGCTTTTAAAACGGGAGAATCTTCATTTACTGGTAAATGAGTAGGTTGACCATATACCGTACAAGACGATGAAAACACAAGGTTTAAGATATTGAATTCTTGCAATACCGCAAGTACCGAAACCAAAGAACCAATATTGTTTTGGTAATATTTTAAGGGATCAATCACTGATTCACCAACCGCTTTGTTGGCGGCAAAATGAATTACCCCTACTATATTTTTCTCTATTCTAAAAATATTTCTGAGAGCAGCGATATCGTTGCAATCATTTTCATAAAACTTAACAGATCTTTTGATGATTTTTTCTAAACTCTTTAAAACACCTATTTTAGAGTTTGATAAATTATCAAGCAAAATTGGTTCATAGCCAGCCTCTATTAGTTCAACTACCGTATGAGAACCAATAAAACCAACTCCACCAGTTACTAATATTTTCTTTTTGCTTGCCACTATAAACTCCAATAAGTTAGATTGTTTATTTTGTTGCTGTATATACCTTTTAAGTCAACAAATACAGCTTTGTCTGTAGCGATACTTTCAAAATAGTTTTCAGACAAATTTTTATATTCGTTATGATTAACCGCTAACACAATGGCATCATATTGACCACTTGCTTGGGCTTGTAATTTAAGTTGGTATTCATGTTCAAACTCTTCCGCAGAAGCATGAGGATCAATGGTATCAACGGTTACATGAAAAGATGCTAGTTCACGAATGACATCTACCACTTTAGAATTTCTAATGTCTTCCACATTTTCTTTGAAAGTAGCCCCCATTACCAAAACCCTGGTTTTAGAAATTTCTTTACCCGCATTCACCATCAAGTGAACCGTTTTATTGGCCACATAAGCGCCCATGTTGTCATTGATTTCTCTACCGCTCAAAATTACTTTGGCTTTGTGCCCAAGTTTATTGGCTTTATAAGTCAAATAATATGGATCTACGCCGATGCAATGACCACCTACTAAACCAGGACTAAATTTCAAGAAATTCCATTTTGTTCCTGCCGCTTCGAGCACTTCATAAGTATTGATGTTTAATTTGTCACAAATGATTGACAATTCATTCATCAAAGCAATGTTCAAATCGCGTTGGGTATTTTCAATTATTTTGGAAGCTTCAGCCACTTTAATCGATGACGCTTTGTGCACACCTGCATCAACTACTACACGGTATACGTCGGCAATGATGTCTAATGATTCTTGGTCACAACCAGAAACTACTTTGGTGATTTTGGCTAACGTATGTTCTTTGTCTCCCGGATTGATTCTTTCAGGAGAATAACCCACTTTAAAATCAGTCATAAATTGCAATCCTGATTCTTGTTCCAAAATCGGAATACAATCTTCTTCAGTACAACCAGGGTAAACCGTTGATTCATATACCACAATATCACCTTTCTTCAAGGTTTTACCAACGGTATGAGAAGCCCCTAATAATGGTCTTAAATCGGGAAGATTATTGGCATCAATTGGGGTAGGCACGGCTACAATATAAAAAGTAACGTCTTTAAGGTCTTCTAAATTAGCGGTAAAATGAATATCAGCACCCTCAAAATCGGCTTTGGCAAGTTCACCACTTGGGTCAACTTGGTTACGCATCATGTCTACCCTAGCTTGGTTAATATCGAAACCTACCACTTTGATTTTTTTAGCAAAAGCCAAAGCGATTGGTAAACCAACATAGCCCAATCCGATTACGGCAAGTTTAGTTTCTTTTTGGAGTAATTTGTTAAACATTTTTAGTCTAATTTTAATACTTTACCCTGCGTGTATTGATATTTTTCACCACTTTCAGGACATTTGGCAATACCTTCGGCATCAAAGTGTAAACGATGACCGTATTCACTCATCCAACCAATTTGTTTGGCCGGATTACCCACGATAAGCGCATAGGCAGGTACATTTTTAGTGACCACCGCTCCTGCACCAATAAAGGCATATTCACCAATATCATGCCCACAAATAATTGTGGCATTGGCACCGATGGTCGCTCCTTTTTTAACTATCGTTTTGGCGTACTGCCCTCTTCTGTTGACAGCACTCCTTGGGTTCACAACATTGGTAAATACACAAGAAGGTCCAAGGAAAACATCGTCTTCACAAGTGACCCCTGTATAAATAGATACATTGTTTTGTACCTTCACATTATTGCCTAAAATTACTTCTGAAGAAACCACTACATTTTGCCCGATGTTGCATCCTTTACCGATGGTACAAGCAGACATAATGTGAGAGAAGTGCCATATTTTTGTGCCTTCCCCTATTTGGCATCCTTCGTCAATGATGGCAGATGGATGTGAATCGTAAGTGTTTTTCAAATTAAAAACTAGTAAAACTCTTTTGGTACGTTATTTTTTTCAGGCAATGATTTGAAGTATTCATACGTGATTTTCAAACCATCTGCCCTGTTTACCTTAGGTTCCCAGCCCAAAATGTCTTTCGCTTTCGTAATATCAGGTTTACGTTGCTTAGGATCATCTACTGGAAGTGGCAAGTAAATTACTTTTTGGGTAGTGCCTGTTAATTTGATTACTTCTTCTGCAAAGTCTTTGATAGAGATTTCAACAGGATTTCCAACGTTTACCGGGTAAGCATAATCGCTTAACAGCAAACGGTAAATTCCTTCTACTAAATCGTCTACATAACAGAATGAACGGGTTTGAGAACCATCCCCAAAAATGGTGATGTCTTCACCTCTTAATGCCTGACCAATAAAGGCTGGCAAAGCACGTCCATCATTCAGTCGCATACGAGGCCCGTAGGTATTGAAAATTCTAACAATCCTGGTTTCTAAACCATGGAAAGTATGGTAAGCCATGGTGATGGCTTCTTGAAATCTTTTGGCTTCGTCATACACGCCTCGAGGTCCAATAGGATTTACATTTCCCCAGTATTCTTCTGGTTGTG
>JBEAZU010000390.1:0-5080 GCA_041169945.1 Bacteroidota bacterium | reverse complement strand
ACCACAAAATACGACAAGGATAAAAATATAAAAATGAGGATAAATATAAATTTAAATAGGTTAAACTCAATATTTCTGGAAATATCGAGCACCTCTTTGGCATGTTGAAAAATGGATTTTGTAACATCAAACACCAAGTATAAACTCACAATGGCAATGGCGACAATAATGGTGGCCACCAACCATTTCATCCGTTTAGAAAGGTGTTCAAGCTTAAAGGAATAGTTTGTTTTTTTGTAATGGTTAAAGAAATACAACAATACAAAAAACACACACAACTGATTGATAAACAAATCACCCACAGAAGGAGAAACAACAGAAGAAGCATAAAATTTGGAATTAAAAATATCCCAATCGACCAAGAAAAATGGCATTTTAAAATACAACATGATGCCACGCATAAACACGACAGAAACCACAATCAACAAAAATGATTGTTCAAATTTCTCCTGCACTTGTAAGGCAAGCACCTTATTGTAAATAAACAAAATGATTAAGCCAATGCCCGTCACCATCAAAATAAAGGTAACGGCTAGCCAAAGCGACTGGTCATTTTTTTTATCTTCATCGTATTCAATCGAAAACAAATATTCTCCGGTTTCGGTAAACACATTGTACTTGCCTTCGGTACCATAATCGCTTAAATGTACCTGGTAATGGGCAAAAAAATCTTCATTCAAATTACTCTTAAGGTATTCATTTTCAATCTCGTAATTGGTATACAAGTTAATCATAAAAAACACCTCGTAGGACTTTCCTCTATTGGAAATAAATGGGTACCGGCATACTAAAAATTTATCATTTTTGATGGTGACAAATTTATATTTATAAATCCCGCTGAGGCTAGCATAACTGGGAAACACTTTGTTATCGGACCAAAAAAGCAGTTTACCATCCTCAAAAACGAAATAAGGGTATTTAAATTTTTCAACGATATAGGTAAAATTGATATACTCCGATTCGTTGATTTTTTGTTTAATTTTAGTCGCCTCGCTTTTGATGTATTTTAGCTGCGCATTTACTTTGTTGGATACCGTTTTGGTATGGTAAGCATAATTGGGGGTACTCGGCAAAAAATCGAGGTATAAAACCAACGCAATGGACAAGGCCAAACATACAAATCCTGATATAAGTATCTTTATTGATTTAGTCATGTTTTTTAAAATACAATGTCCAACAAATAGCCATTATCCCATCAGTGGTTGCTCACAACCAGTGATGGGATAAAACAAGCTAAAAATTAATTCCAGTATAACTATAAGGAGTAATGGCTTTGAGTTCAGTTTTTATGGCCTCACTCACGTCTAAGCCTTCAATAAATTCCTTGATGGTCGCCGAGGTAATTTTATCATTTTTACGGGTCAAGTCTTTCAGTCTTTCGTAAGGTTCTGGATAAAATTCTCTTCTCAACACCGTTTGAATTCCTTCGGCTACCACAGCCCAATTTTCTTCTAAATCAGCATTGATGGCATGTTCGTTCAATTCTAATTTATTCAATCCTTTTACCAAAGACAACAAAGCAATGTAGGTATGCGCCATGGGCACCCCAACATTTCTCAATACGGTTGAATCGGTTAAGTCACGTTGTAACCTTGAGATGGGTAATTTGGCAGCTAAATGCTCAAAAATAGCATTGGCGATGCCTAAGTTACCTTCTGAATTTTCAAAGTCGATTGGGTTTACTTTATGAGGCATGGCAGAAGAACCGATTTCACCAGCTTTGATTTTTTGTTTAAAATATCCCATAGAAATGTATTGCCATACATCCCTGTCTAAGTCAATAAGAATGGTATTGATTCTTTTGAAAGCATCAAACAAAGCCGCCAAATGATCGTAATGTTCAATTTGAGTGGTGTATTGACTTCTATGCAAACCCAAAATATCGTTTACCAAATGATTGGCAAAACCTACCCAATTGATGGCAGGATAGGCTACAAAATGGGCATTGAAATTACCCGTAGCCCCACCGAATTTTGCGCCAAAAGGAATGGTTTTCAATTGGCTTAACTGCACTTGTAAACGCTCTACAAACACCATCAACTCTTTCCCTAACCGGGTTGGAGAAGCTGGCTGACCATGCGTTTTGGCCAACATGGGAATGTTTTTATACGCCAACGCATGGTCGGCTATATTGGCAATTACTGCTTCAATTTTAGGAATAATCACTTCCGTGATGCTGTCTTTCAACAACAAAGGAATTGCTGTATTATTGATGTCTTGAGAAGTTAAGCCAAAGTGAATAAACTCTTTGTATTTTGAAACGCCCAATTGATCAAAGCCTTCTTTTACAAAATATTCTACCGCTTTTACATCATGGTTGGTAATTTTTTCTTTGTCTTTGATCCAAAGCGCATCAGCTTCCGTAAAATTTTGGTACAATGCTCTTAAGGAAGGATATAAGGCTTTGTCAAAATCGGCTAACTGAGGCAAAGGCAATTCGCAAAGGGCGATAAAGTACTCTATTTCAATTTGTATACGGTATTTTATTAAACCAAATTCTGCGTAAAATGGCGCCAAAACATTGACTTGATTTCTGTATCTTCCGTCAATCGGAGAAATGGCTGTAAGATTATTCAATTCCATGAGGTATAAGTTGAGCGTAATTGTCAAAGTTATTTAAAAACTCTGACTATTGAAAGAAAATATAATGCTTGTACAGGACAAACGCATTAAATAATTGAATAAATTGAAAACATCGGGTTATACATCCGTGAAAATTCGCCAAATCCGTATCATCTGCGTGCCATTTATTTATGCTTTTAAAGCATACATAAAAATTGAACACAGATGGAGCTGATCATGCGGATAAACGCTGATGATGCCTCTTTGCACCTTCTATTCATTCAAATAAAAACACCATTTAAATGCGTTTACCCACCATGCTTGACCTATATTTATGAGGCTAGCTTACCCCCGACCCATTGGCCACGCCTTGTGTAGGCGATACAAATTTCAGTGCGCCATCTTTGTCTTCGGCCATCAATATCATACCTTGGGAGGTAATGCCTTTCAAGTCTCTTGGAGCTAAATTAACCAAGACACAAACTTGTTGCCCAATAATAGCTTCGGGTGTATAATGTTCGGCGATACCGCTAACCACCGTTCTTTGGTCTAAGCCAGTATCGACTGTAAGTTTCAATAATTTTTTAGTTTTAGGAACCGCTTCTGCTGCGATAATGGTGCCTACACGAATATCCATTTTACCGAAATCATCAAAAGTAATGATAGGTTTTAAGGGCGTTATGACTTTGGTGTCTAATTCGTTTTGTTTTTTGGTATCTTCTAATTTTTGCAATTGGGCAGCAATGGCCTCATCTTCAATTTTCTCAAACAACAAGTATGCTTTATTTAATTGATGTCCGGCTTTTATCAAGTCGGCACGGCCTGCTTCTGTCCATTTTGAAGGGGTTAAATTAAGCATTCCATTTAATTTTGCAGCCGATTCTGGCATAAATGGTTCCGCCACAATGGCTAAATTGGCCGAAATTTGCAGGGCAATATTCATGATGGTTTTCACACGTTCCTCATCCACCTTGATCAATTTCCATGGTTCTGTTTCAGCAAGGTATTTATTACCCAACCTCGCCAAATCCATTAAGAAACCCAAAGCCTCTCTAAACCTATACTGTTCTATTGAATGGGCTATTTTAGCAGGGAAGCTTGCCATTTGTTGCAATACCTCCTGGTCTAATTCACTTAATGCGCCAGTAGCAGGCACAATATTGTCGTAGTATTTTTCTGTCAATACCAAAGCCCTGTTGACGAAATTACCCCAAACCGCCACCAATTCATTGTTATTTCTGGCTTGAAAATCTTTCCAAGTAAAGTCATTGTCTTTGGTTTCTGGCGCTGTCGCGCAAAGCACATACCTTAAGATATCACCTTTGCCTTTAAAATCTTCGAGGTATTCGTGTAACCAAACGGCCCAATTTCTGGAGGTAGAAATTTTATTGCCTTCTAAATTTAAAAATTCATTGGCAGGCACATTCTCTGGCAATACATAGCCTCCGTGGGCATGTAACATACTCGGGAAAATGATACAATGAAAAACGATATTGTCTTTGCCTATAAAATGCACAAGTTTAGAATCGTCTTCTTTCCAATATTTCTCCCAACCTTGTGGGTCATTTCTTTGTTTGAATAATTCTTTGGTGGCAGAAATATAACCAATAGGCGCATCGAACCACACATACAATACTTTCCCTTTGGCTTCGTCAAGTGGCACAGGCACACCCCAGTCCAAATCACGGGTAACTGCCCTTGGGTGCAAACCAGCATCAAGCCAAGATTTGCACTGCCCCGACACATTGGCTTTCCATTCTTTATGGTCTTCTAAAATCCATTTCCTTAAAAATGGTTCGTATTGATCTAAAGGTAAAAACCAATGTTTTGTAGGTTTTAAAACCGGCACCTCGCCACTTAAAGCCGACACAGGATTGATTAAATCAGTACCATTCAAAGAAGTACCGCAATTTTCGCACTGATCACCATAGGCATTAGGGTTACCACAATGCGGGCAAGTGCCTTTTAAATACCTATCGGCTAAAAATTGATCGTGTTTAACATCATAAAACTGATCGGTAAACTGTTCTATAAACAAATTTTTATCATTCATCTCCGTAAAAAAAGCAGAAGACGTTTCATGATGCGTTTGAGAAGACGTTCTTGAATAAATATCAAAGGAGATATTCAATTCTTCAAATGATTTTTTAATAATTTCATGGTACTTGTCAACCACTTGTTGCGGACTCAAGCCTTCTTTTTTGGCACGAATGGTAATCGGCACGCCATGTTCATCTGATCCGCCAATCAAGAGCACGTCTTCACCTTTGGAACGAAGGTAACGGGCATAAATATCGGCAGGAATATAAACCCCAGCCAAATGCCCTATATGAACAGGACCATTGGCATAAGGTAAAGCAGTAGTAATGGTGTATCTTTTAAAATTCGTGTTACTCATCATGATTTTGCTACAATAGTAAAGTGTATACAGACCGCTAAGGTAGTTTTTTTTTAGGGATTAGGGAAATAGATGTTTTAGTTTTTAGCAATCATGACACAATTGAATGCAAACAAATAT
>JBEAZU010000389.1:0-4898 GCA_041169945.1 Bacteroidota bacterium | reverse complement strand
GTATTGTAGACCTTAAGGTGCGCGTGATTACCAAAGATGGCAAAGTAATAGCACTCAATAAGGAAAATATAAAAGAAGTAGACAACCTTGAAAATGCAGGGGCATACAAAATATTTGCCATAGAAGGCGCAGAAAAAAACTGTGAAATTGAATACTATTATATCCTTCATACCACCCCAAGTTTTTACAATAAGGAAGTATTTCAATCAAGCATTATCGCTAGAAATGTTGATTTTGAATTGATAAGTCCGATTAACCTGAGCTTTATTAGTAAATCATACAATGGTTTGCCTGAGGCCATTGCCAAAGACACCACCAACAAAGATAAACGGTATTTAGGTTTAAGTGTCAAAGAAATTCCGGCATTGAATAAAGAAGAATTTAGTACCTACAATGCCAACAAAATGCGTCTCAATTATAAATTAGATGCCAATGGGAAAATCAAACTTTTTCGATGGTCTACCGAAGCGCAAGCCAATTATGACCGCGTATATTATTGGCAAAATCAAAAAGCCTTAAAACCTGTTGAAAAAATGCTTAAAACCATAGGCATTACTAAAACCAATACCGAAGAAGAAAAGGTAATCATGATAGAGCATTACATCAAAAACAACATTTTAATCAATGACAATGTCGACAAAGAAGGCTTTTTTATTGAAAGTATACTCGACAAAAAAGTAGCCAGTAAATTTGGGATGCTCAGACTCATGGCCGCTGCTTTAACCAAGGCTGGGATTAAACATCAATTGGTGATTACATCTGATAGAAATGAAGAAAAATTTGATCCAAAATTTGAGTATTTGGGCTTTTTAGACAATTACTTACTCTACATCGAATCATTAGACCAATACATTGCTCCTTATGAATATGCTTACCGTTATCCGTTTTTCCCCCATTATTGGAGTCACAATTATGGCATGTACCTCAATCCGATTACCTCAGGAAAAACTACCCTTGCCGTCGACATCATTAAATTTATTCCCGCTACCGATTATACATTAAGCTACCATAACCATTACCTTGACATTCAATTTCTTCCAGATTTTGATGCGGTTAACATACAATACAAAACAACCATGTCTGGCCATACGGCAGTAGCTTTGCAACCCTACCTCCGTTTATTGACCGACGATAAAAGAAAAGAAATTGGAGAATCATTGGTAAAATCATCAGCGGAAGATGGGAAAGTGACCAATCTCCATATTGCACACGACGACATGAATGGTCAGGTTCCTCTTTTGCCACTAGAGGTCAGTGCATCGGTAGTATCGAGTGCCGTGGTAGAAAAAGCAGGTTCAAAATACATCTTAAAGGTTGGAGAACTCATAGGACGACAATCTGAATTATACCAAAACACAAAGCGACAACAATCAGTAGAAAATAGCCATAACCATGGCTATTTGAGAGAAATCAATATCAACATTCCTGCAGGTTACAAAATCACCAATCTTTCAGACCTTCACATGGATGTATTTTATGAAGACAAAGGAGAACGTTCCATGGCTTTTACATCAACCTATCAACTAGAAGGTGATAAGGTTAAAATTACAGTAAATGAATATTACAAAACGATTATTTATCCATTAAGTATCTTCGAAAATTTCAGAAAAGTAATCAATGCCGCGGCCGACTTTAATAAAATTGCCTTGGTGTTTGAGAAAAAATAATTACCCAATATTATCTGCTAGTTTGTAAACTTATTAAGGCTCTAAGTGAAATACTGTGGGTAACAGCATATAGTTTAGTTGATGTGATGTGTGAATTTGCGATAGTGATTGAGCAATTGTCTGAGCTCTTTTTCTTAGTTGTTTACATTAAAATTGAAACACAAATGCTTGATAACTAAGAAAAAAGCGAGTTGCGAAAGCACGGTCCCGAAGGGAATCGCCCAAATAATTAATAAAATACTGTATTACAATAATATTCAAAAAATTAAAATCATAGTATCTTAAAAAAATATCTTACAAATTCTAGCATAGATACTTTTACAATACTTATATCTTCTCTACCCACAAAAAATCATTTAGAGCCATTATTAAACGAATACATGTCTATTTATAATCGTTATAATCGTCAAGTAATTTTACCAGCAATAGGTGAATCAGGACAAGACTTATTGCTTCAAGCAAAAATATTAGTGGTTGGTGCAGGAGGTTTAGGTTGTCCGGTGCTACAATATTTAGCCGCAGCAGGCGTAGGTACTTTGGGCATCATAGACCATGATGTCATAGAAATCTCAAACTTACAGCGACAAATATTATTTAAAGAAGCACAAATTGGGGAATCGAAAGCAGTGAAAGCCAAAGAAGCCATCACGGCTCAAAATCCTCACATCGAAGTACATGCCTACCAAGCATTGCTGAGCCCCAGCAATGCCCAACAACTTATTGGTTTATATGACATTATCATAGATGGAACAGATAATTTTGCCACCAGGTATTTGATCAATGATGTATGTGTAAGTTTACAAAAACCATTTATTGCGGCCTCCATTTTACAATTTGAAGGTCAAATTTCGGTGTATAATTACCAAGAAGGACCAACGTATCGTTGTTTATTTCCTGAGCCACCACAAGATGCTTTAACCTGCGCAGAAGCAGGAGTACTTGGTGTAGTTGGAGGCATCATGGGAAGTTTACAAGCCAATGAAGCCATTAAAATGATAACAGGTATTGGCGAAGTATTATCTGGCAAACTATTTATCATCAACATGTTAACGCTTCACAATTACTGTTTAACCTTTGAAAGAAGTAGCCATTGGCATAAAATTGATCCCAATAGTTATGCCGCATTATGTGAGACCAATAGTAAAACAATAGAAATTACGGCCATAGACTTAAAAGAAAATATTGCAGACTATACCATTATTGATATTAGAAAACCTGCAGAATTTAAAAGATTTGCTATTGGCGGCATCAATAGCAGTGTCGAAAATTTATGGCTGCACCATGCTACCATGTTGTCGAAAAAACCGGTGGTCATTTGTTGTGCCAGTGGCAATTCGAGTTTAACTACCGTAAAGGCCTTGATCGAAAAGCATGGGTACGCCAATATATTTTCTTTAAAAGGAGGTATTAATGCTTACATGTATTTATAAAATTAAGGTTTTAGCAGACATAAATTCAGTATAAAAATTAATGTCGTTTAGTTAGGGTCTGAAAAACTCAATTTACATCATTTGTAAATCATTTTTAGCAAATAGACTTAAAATTATGATGCTAAAATGGGCACTCCATTTAATTGAAATGATTAGCTAATTCGCTTTGCGTTAGCGGGAGAGGCTTTGTTTGAGCTCATTTTTCTTGTGGGTAGAGGTAATTTTTTAATACGCTATGATTTGACCACAAGAAAAATAGCGAGTGCCGATCACGCGACCGAAGGGAACGCCCTACGAAATGAATAGCTTATGTATGCTATTTAAATCAAACTATTGCAGCCCTTTAATGAAATAAAATCAAATACCCTTGCATTTAAACGGTTAAATCAACAGCTTAAATCTCTGAAAATTAACAAATAAACAATTTTCAGCAGCCCCTAGTTAACAAGTCTTGTTACTTTTAAATCCGTGATGATCCGCTTAATCCGTCAAATCTGTGTGCAATTTTGTTTTTATGTTTTGTCAAAGAATAAAAACTTGGAACGCGGATTGAATGGATTGGAAAGATTGACGCGAATTTTATCCTTAACTAAACGACAATGCTATAAAAATTAAAAATTTACAAACGGTAGCCTTATAATTTGATTTTTTTGGTTAATTTTGAAGTCCATAATAACTATTTGGGATACTATGCAATTTTACAGCACCAATCATAAATCAGAAAATGTTGGCTTAGAAGAAGCTATCTTCAGAGGCTTACCTCAAGACAATGGCTTATACATGCCCGTGGCAATTAATCCAATGGCTGATGAATTTTTTGCCAAGATAGATAAAATGTCGTTTCGCGAAATTTCTTACGAAGTAAGCAAAAAAATTATAGGCGATTCTGTTCCTCATAGCGTTTTAAGAGAGATTGTAGAAACTGCCATCAATTTTGACGCACCACTCGTACAAGTAGAAGACGACACCTATTGCCTAGAGCTTTTTCACGGACCATCACATGCTTTCAAAGATTTTGGCGCTCGATTTATGGCTCGTTTAATGTCGTTTTATCTTCAAAAATCGCATAAAGAAATCAACATACTGGTGGCAACCTCTGGAGACACCGGTGGAGCGGTAGCCTTAGGCTTTTTAAACCAACCAGGCATTAATGTTACCATTCTTTATCCTAGCGGAATGGTGAGCAATATTCAAGAAAAACAATTGACAACTTTAGGTGGCAATATTACAGCCATAGAAATCAAAGGCACTTTTGATGATTGTCAAAAATTAGTGAAACAAGCCTTTCTTGATACCGAATTGACCAAAAAGAAAAACCTTTCTTCCGCCAATTCTATCAACATCGCCAGATTAATACCTCAGTCTTTCTATTATTATTATGCTTATTCAAAGCTTAAAGCAAAAGGAAAGCCTCTTGTATTTTCTATTCCTAGTGGCAACTTCGGTAATTTAACCGCAGGCTTAATCGCCAAAAGAATGGGATTGCCAGTAGAAAAATTTGTGGCGGCAACCAATGCCAATAACGTTATTCCAGAATATTTAGAAACGGGTAAATTTACACCACGTCCTTCTGTAAGTACCTTGTCGAATGCCATGGATGTTGGTAATCCTAGCAATTTTGCACGTATGGCAGCACTTTACGAAAACAGCGTTGATAAAATTCGTGAAGATGTAGAAGGTTATTATTTTACCGATGAGCAAACAAGAGAAGCATTAGCCAAAGTAAATGCAGAAGCCAACTATATCATGTGTCCTCATACTGCGGTGGCTTATTTGGGTTTAAAAGCCTCTCAAGCAAAAC
>JBEAZU010000388.1:0-4582 GCA_041169945.1 Bacteroidota bacterium | reverse complement strand
CATGCTCTGTAATGATATGTACTTCATTGTTTAAGTCTCTTACCAACAATGCCCTGTTGTCTT
Organism: Bacteroidota bacterium; assembly: GCA_041169945.1. Taxonomy (GTDB): domain Bacteria; phylum Bacteroidota; class Bacteroidia; order Cytophagales; family UBA9547; genus CALPQG02. The sequence goes on along the minus strand of JBEAZU010000388.1, from coordinate 4,519 downwards.
TGTTGATCAATGAAGACAGTGCATCTACGGTGTTGTCTAATCCAACAAAAAGAAAGGGTTTGTCCATCACTTCTTCTACCAAAGTAGAGGCTGCTTCTGGGTTAGCAATCAGCAATTGTAATAATTTATTGTCTAATAAACTGCCTACTATTTGCCCTTCTTTGTCGGCCACCACCAATTGTGAAATGCCTCTTTTGTTTAAAGCACTTACGGCTGTTGCCAAGGAATCAGTACTGGCTACCGTTATTAAAGGTTGGTTTTGACGAGTGTTTACAATGTCTTTGGCTGTTGCAAATTCTCTGGCTTCTAAATACCCATGGCTTTTCATCCAGTCGTCATTGTAGATCTTGTTAAGGTATCTTGTGCCATGATCAGGCAAAATGATTACCATAGTATCTTTTTCTGTAAGAAACTCTCTGGCGTACTCTAAAGCGCCATGTACCGCAGAGCCCGATGACCAGCCTACAAACAAGGCTTCTTCACGCGATAATCTTCTGGTCATGATGGCGGCATCCTTATCGGTTACTTTAATGAAAGTATCGATCAAGTCGAAGTCTACATTTTTAGGTAAAATGTCTTCTCCAATCCCTTCTGTAAGGTAAGGGTATACTTCATTTTCGTCAAAAACGCCTGTTTCTTTGTATTTTTTAAATACCGATCCATACGTGTCAATACCGATGGTTTTTACGTCAGGATTTTTTTCTTTCAAATATTTGGCAACGCCAGACATGGTGCCACCAGTACCAACGCCTGCAACAAAATGGGTGATTTTGCCATCTGTTTGGTCCCAGATTTCAGGTCCTGTACTTTCGTAATGCGCAGCCCTGTTAGATAAATTGTCGTATTGGTTTGGGTAATATGAATTCGGGGTTTCTTTTGCCAAACGTGCAGCCGTAGAATAATAAGAACGAGGATCACTTGGGGCAACATTGGTTGGACAAACCACTACTTCTGCTCCCAAAGCTCTCAATACCAATACTTTTTCGTTTGATTGTTTGTCGGTGGTTACAAAAATACATTTATAGCCTTTCATGACAGCCGCAATGGCTAAACCCATACCGGTATTGCCTGAGGTGCCTTCAATAATAGTGCCTCCTGGTTTTAACAAACCTGCTTTTTCAGCATCTACGACCATTTTCAAAGCCATACGGTCTTTGGTAGAGTTGCCAGGATTAAAATATTCCACTTTAACAAGTATGGTGGCTTTAATGCCTAAAGCTAACTTATTAAGTTTAACCATTGGGGTATTACCGATGGCATCAATGATGGAATTGAAGTACATAAAATTATTTTTAAGCCTAAATAATTAGACAAGTAGTCGTTCGATTGCTTCTTCCTTAAGAAGTGTTCAAAAGTATAAAATATTAATGGTTTTTTAAAGAAAAGCTTTATTTCATCTTTAATAAATTTATGATTGAATGGTTTCAGTGAGACTTTTCTTTAAGTACCCATATTCCTACTTGATTTTAAAAAACTATTTTCATCGTTATAACTTCACCTGCGCTTTTTGCTAATTTTTATTTATTGAATGATTAATTTTTGAACAATTATACCGTCAGTCGTTTCTATGGATATATAATACATTCCAGCGTTTAGTTTTTGTTTAGCAATTAAATATAACCTTGTAGTGCCCGTCTCATTCAATATAAATTCTTCACTATAATGTAATTTATTGTTGTTGTCATGAATGCTAATCATCGTTTTGCTTGCATTTAAGTTGGCATAGGAAAGGTAAATTTCTTCTCCATTAGATGGGTTAGGATACACTTCGAATTGCTTGGTTTGGGTTTGGGTATTGCGTTGTATGATTGTATTTGAATACGCAAAATGTCCATTAAAATCTACTTGCGTTAACCTATATTACATGGTTTGATTTCCCATATTCAAATAATCGAAACGATAATGATGGATGTCATTGCTTGTGCCTGCGCCATTTACTTGACCAATCGTCTTGAAATTAATGCCGTCTTCTGAAGCGCAAACCAAAAATTCTTTGTTGTCTTGTTCCATGCTAGTGGTCCATGTTAATTGATCTATGTTGTTTACTTTGTGGCTTGTGAAATCGACAATTGTTACAGGCAATGCATTTGAAATGGACGTCCCAACCGTCCACCTCGAAAAAGAGGTAATACCAGAAAGGGTAATACTAGTATTGGCAACATTACTGACGGTGTTGGCAATGGGCATTTCTGTCCAATTGAGGCCACCATCTGTTGATTTGAAGAATGCCAAGTTGTTTTGATTTTGACCATTTAATTCGTTGATGTTATAGTTGAATTGTAAAGTCGTACTTTTGAAATTTGAATTGCCTACAGAAGGCGTAATGTCGTAATGTCTTAATATAGAACTGTTTCCCATTTGGGCAGTATGACCTCTTGTGATGGTTACTGTTCCTAAATTTGACCCACTGCTAATCGTTGCTCCAAGCCCACCGATATTGATGTTGTTTTGAAATTTAATGTTGCCAACCGCGGTAACAGATCCTGAAGTACCCATGGTGGTTGAATTGGCATTTTCACCAAAAAAGATTGCCCCTGTCTGTAAGTTTAAGTTATTGCCTCCTAAATCTAAATTTCCTGTTACAAAATTTACCGAAGAGCTAATGGTTAAATTGTTTTGCAAGGTCACATTTCCTTTTGTTTTATTGATTTTAATATCCGAAAACGAAACGCTTGCCCCAGCGACAGTACTCGTAATTACTTGAGAGAGATTTGATCCAATAAAGTTAATCAAGGGTAAAACAGGGTTGGTATTTACGGTTACATTTCCAGATACATACATATTATAACTGCCTGCTAGGCTGGCAGACGAGGTAATGCTTAAGTAGCCTGATACAATGGTATTTCCAGTCATTGTTTTGACATTGCTCCCTGCTAAAATAAGGTTGCTATACACGCCATCTTTTACATTTTGAATACCATTTTTAAGGTAAGTAAAACTGTTACTGATTGCACTTGCATTAATGGTGCAATTGATTTCTCCATAACAAGTGGTGTTGCTGCTTGAATCGTTCATAAAGGTGCCCGAACCTGAAATGTTGCCATTAAATACCGCTGTTGCTTTATTGGTAAATGTATTGCCTGGTGCAACCACCAAATCAGTAAATGTTAAACTACTTCCTAGAACAATTGTTTTGTTTCCTGAATTGACATTAACGATTCCTGAAAAAATGCCTGCACCACTAAGTTTTGTGGTTCCTACCAAATACAACACATTTGTTCCTGTGCTGATGATGCCATTGTTAAGAACATCTCCTGAAACGGTTAAGCTAACATTTTTTAAGGTAAGGCTGGCATTTGTGGCGATGCTTAATTGGCGACAAACAGCACCTGTTGTCGAAATACTAGGGTAGGTAGCGCTGACATTAATGAGAACATCATCATTCACGGTAGGTACATTTCCTAATGACCAATTTGAGGCTGTATTCCAATTGGCATTGGTATTGCCCGTCCAGGTATTGATGCCTTGAATGGTTTGTAAGCGTTCAAGGCCATTGGTATGTTGAATGATGGTATTAGATGCTCTAGCAGTGTTCGCAAACAAGGAGGCCGTCATCATTATAAAAATGACAACAGTCATCACTAATGTTGCAATGCGTTGGAAGAAGTGTATAGAGTTTTTCATGGTGGTGTTATTTGCTATGCATAACGGCCATGTCAATGTATTGACTTCAACTAATCTATGAGCGGTAAGATCTCAAAGGTAAATGGTAAAATGTCGGTGAAAGAATATGGGATAATACTTGAAAAATAATGGCAATACGGGGAAAAACTTTGGTATAACAGGAACTTAAGGCAAGTCTTTCATAATGGTTTTGATTTCATTTAAGGATGTTTTAAAGGCCGTAAAGGTGCTTTCTACCAAGGCAAGTTCGGTATGCGTAGCAACACTTTCGTCGAGTAAAATGGCTTGGTTTAATACGGTTTCTTCGCCAATCAATGACATGGAAATCCTTAGTTTATGCGCCAAGGCTGCAATGGCTGCTTGGTTATTGGCTACATTGAAACTGGCTAATTCAATTGCCGCTTCATTGACTGCTGTTTTAATAAGGTCTATTAGTTCATTCGTCATTGTGGAATCTCCACCACTGTAGATGGAAATGTTTTCTAAGACAGATTCTTTGTTCATGTCAATTTATATTAAGTTTTATAAAACATTAATCCAATTCATGAAATCACTTCTATGACTTCTACTGAGGGGAATATTTTTATCTTTCACCGCAATTACGTATTCATCTACTTCCAAGATCTTGTATTTGTTTACAATAAATGAGCGATGAACTCTTTTGAAATTGATGGCAGGAAGAATAACTTCCATGCTTTTAAGTGAATACAATACCAAATGTTTTTTATCTATGGTATTGATTTGAATATAATCACTAAGTGCTTCGATGTAAACGATGTCTTTCACTAATATTTGAACCAAGCGACCTTTGTCTTTTACAAAAAAAGAATCGGTGATTTCTTTTTTATGGGCAATGATTTTTTTTCGTTCCGACAATTCTTTGATAGAAGAATTG
>JBEAZU010000387.1:0-3142 GCA_041169945.1 Bacteroidota bacterium | reverse complement strand
GAGCACCATACCATCCCTCCCTGTATAATGGGAATTTTTATGTTAAATAGGCTAGTAATTCTGCCAAATGGTGTTGATTTTTCTATGTCCATACGAATTGCATTTTGTCGGTACTATTTCTATAAAAATGGTGAATATTAATGGTTTATTTGTATGATAAAATGAATGGGCTATTTTATGCACATTTTATAAGCATTTTAGTTTGTTTATAAGTATTTGATTTTTAAGCAAATATATTTAATTTTATTTTTTATTGTGGATAACTTTTTGTTTTTGTTGAAAACACTGTTTATCAATCGTTTAGGTAAACACGAAGTTAAAATGGTGTTATTCCTGCAAAAAGTATAAATATTTATACAAAAAAGGCTAATGAATTCATTTTAAAGGCTTAAGCTTTATGCAAGCTTTTGGTGCTTTATTTTTTCAACTATTTTGGTGCGTGCATTTAAATGCCAAGTCCTAAAATGAGGTCAAATTCAGCTTGTTTAATGGGTAAAACCGATAGCCTTCCTTGCTTAAACAGGGGTAAATTGGCCAAGCGTTCATCGGTTTTCATATAGGCTAAACTGATGGGTTTGGTAAATTTTTGAACGGGTTCAAATTCAACCACTACCCATCTTGGGTCATCGGTGGTAGGGTCGGGATAATGTTCTTTGATGACTTTGGCCAAACCGACAATTTCTTTTCCGGCATTGCTATGGTAAAACAGGGCAAAATCTCCAATTTTCATGGCCATCAGGTTGTTGCGGGCTTGGTAATTTCTAACGCCATCCCAAATGCTTTTTCCTTCGGTCACAAACATGTCCCAAGAATATTTAAAAGGTTCTGATTTTATAATCCAGCAATTCATGGTTTTATGGAAGAGGGTTTATGATCAGTAAATCATTGGTAATGCTTATAATGGCGATGGTATCATTTTTGGACGGCTTTTGTGGAAATGAAAGGGCAAGGTGTCCATTGGGAAGCATTGTCCATTTTCCTTCATTGCTTTCTAAGCCACAAGAGGGGGCTATGTCTTGTATAATGACCGTACCATCTTCATCGAATCGCATACTTTTTCTTCCTCTCGACCTTGGTAAGGTATAGGTAGCGGGACGATAATGAATGGCATTTAATTCATCTTTTTCATTTTCATTTACCCATGTATTCAATAACAGGGCATTAGGTTTTACTGGTGGAGTTGTCTGTAAGGTATTTGTCTTACAGGTCATTGCAAAAAAAGAAACCAAACAAATCAGAAAGCAGTATCGCATCATTTTTATGAAAATTAAAGTACCTCCCTATAAATCTTTTAAACTTAAATGGAATGCTTACTATGAATTACCTTTAAGGCGAAGATACAAACTTCGTTTTACCTTTCTATTATTTTAACCTCATTCTCATTATAAATTATTACTTTTGAACATACAAGGCTATCCATACCCATTTAATATGACTACCGATCAAATCATACAATTGCTTAAACTTACCGCTTCATTACTTGAACTACATGATGAAAATGTGTTTAAAATAAAATCTTATAATACTGCCGTATTTAATTTAGACAAAGCGGTAGAAGATTTTAGTGCTTTGCCGCTAGCAGCACTTGAAAAAATGGATGGGATTGGCAAGAGTTTGGCACAAAAAATTGACGCCATTATTCGAGTAGGTAGTTTTGAGGAACTCGACCAGCTTTTGGCTAAAACACCTGCAGGGGTTTTAGAGATGATGAATATCAAAGGAATTGGTCCCAAAAAGGTACGTTCGATTTGGAAAACTTTGGGTATAGAATCTTTGGATGATTTATTGTCGGCTTGTGAAGCAGGAAAAATTGCTGCATTAAAAGGTTTTGGGGATAAAACCCAAGAAACCATCATGCAAGGCATACAATTTAAAGCAGCCCAAAAGGGAAAATTATTGTTTGCTCAAGCTGAACTTGTGGCAAATAACTTGATGATTTACTTACAAAATGCAGGTATTCAACAACTCAGTATGGTGGGGGAATTGCGTCGTAAACTTGAAATCATTGAGACGTTACAAATATTAGTAGTCACCATGCCCGGCATCGTGGTGCATGAACTCCTCAACCAACTGCCTTATCTTAGCGTTGATGCTTTACAAGGTGGTCCATTTGTTTGGAAAGGTGTGGAGCAAACTTCCCTTTGCAAGGTGGAAGTAAGACTATGTAAAGAGGCCGATTTTGTAAAAGAGCTGATGATTCAAACGGGCTCTTTGGCGCATTTACAACAAGAAGTGGAAGCCGGTAAAAGTATTTTAAGCTTTATAAAACAAAACAAAGCCGATTCTGAAGAAGCCATGTTTGCACAAATGGGCATGCAAAACATTGCTCCAGAACTTAGAGAAGGCACTTTTGAGGTGCCGTTGGCAAAATTACACCAACTGCCTACTTTGGTAAACCTTGCTGACCTAAAAGGAATTTTACATAACCACAGTACTTATTCCGACGGAAAACATACGTTAGCGCAAATGGCTACCTATTGTAAATCATTGGGATATGAATATTTAGGGATTTGTGACCACAGCAAATCTGCCCAATATGCAGGCGGTTTGTACGAAGAAAAAGTATTGTTGCAACACCAAGAAATAGATTTACTCAATACCCAATTAGCACCGTTTAAGATATTCAAAGGCATTGAGTCTGATATTCTTAATGATGGATCACTCGATTATGCCCCCGAAGTATTGGGTAGTTTTGATTTTATTGTGGCCTCTATTCATTCCAATTTAAAAATGGATATCCAAAAAGCGACCAATCGTTTGTTGAGAGCCATCGAAAATCCTTATACCACCATGCTCGGTCATCCCACAGGGCGATTGTTGTTGAGACGAGAGGCTTATCCGATTGACCATAAAGTCATTATTGATGCTTGTGCTGCCAACCATGTGATTATAGAAATCAATGCGAATCCTAGGCGTTTAGATTTAGATTGGCGTTGGGTACATTATGCCTTAGAAAAAGGGGTAATGCTCAGTATTAATCCCGATGCACATGAAATGAATGGTTATCATGACATGTATTATGGGGTATGTGTCGGACGAAAAGGTGGCCTAAGTGCCGACATGACTTTTAATGCCTTGTCTTGCTCCGAAGTAGCAGCAAAATTTTTACAGAAAAAAACGAATAATTTTGCTACATAATTTG
>JBEAZU010000386.1:0-6122 GCA_041169945.1 Bacteroidota bacterium | reverse complement strand
CGCACCGAACGGGCAACTATTTCAAATCCAGGATAATCGACTAGTTTATCTTGTATCCAAGCAAAATCTTCATTTGAAAGTTGGGTAATAAAAGAAGATGGTTTTACTTTAGAATACTTTTTAGCTGCCGCCATTTTTTCTTTGAATTCTTCTACAGTAATGGTCATTACCCTACAGAATTCAGCGGTATCTTCAATTTTTACTTTTTTGGGAATTACAGTAATGTCGTAAACTGGCGTATTGGTTACCAAAAGTTGTCCATTTCTATCGAAAATAATACCTCGATAAGGATAAACAATTTTGCGTTCTATGGCATTGTTAAAGGCTTCATCTTTGTAACGAGAATCAATGACCTGAATAAAAAATAATTTTAACAGGTATGTCAATGCCACCAATAGAATGGCAAAAATCACTATTTTCAACCTGTTCTGTCTCATTCTCTGCTGTAGGGAGAAAAGAATATTAAACGATAAAGCACCACCGTAATCAAGGTGAAAATGCTGCTTAAGAATATTTTAGCCAAAGTCGTAAAGAACATATGAAAGCCACCAGCTTCTAAATAAAACAAGGCTAAATGGTGAATAAATATAAGTAAGAAGGCATAAGATGCGATCCATCTGATACTCAATTGTCTGAATGATACAATGTTTTCGTAGCCTCCAATAGGGGTAACAAATTTTATAACATAAGACCTCACCATGCCCATCAATACACAGGCAGCCGTATGAATGCCAATGCTATCGTAAAAGGCATCGACCAGTAAGCCTAGAAAAAAACCTACGAGCATTAAAGGGATAGCCTTCATGTCTAAAGGTAAAAATATAAGTACGGCTACATAAACATAACAAAACGAGAGGTCGAAAAGCACAAAGTTTCTAACCAAAACAGTTTGTAAAAATACAAGCCAAATGATAGAGGCAATGGTGGATATGATAGCTCTGTTATTCATTAATTGGTATGCCTGTTTTAACCGATAAAGTGTCTTGTTCTGGTTTTAAGTTATTTTCTACCACGTACACATAAGCCAATCGTCTAAAATCTGTGGATAGCTTAATTTCTATGTAATAAAATGATTCGTCAGGTTTTAAACTAAATTTACTAACCGATCCAATCATGATGCCTTCTGGATAAATAGAGTTGTAGCCCGAAGTCACCACTTTGTCCCCTTTTTTGATTTTATTATGACGAGGAATAAATGACAATAAAGCTTTGTCAGGATTGGTACCATCCCATTTTACAGTACCCACCACATCAGAGCGACCAATTTTAGCCGATACCAATACGGTAGAATGTAAGATGGACGTAACGGTTGAAAAATGAGGCGAACAATATTTAATTTTCCCTACGATACCATCGGGCGCAATAACACCCATGCCAGGATGAAGTCCATCTTCGGTTCCTTTGTTGATGGTAACATAGTTGTTTTCTTTGTTTACTGAACAGTTAATTACTTTGGCTACTTTAAAATCGTATTTTTCTACAATAGATTTAGAAGAATTTTTGCCATAAGAAAAGTCATTTCTAATCAGTTTTTGTGTTAACAAATACCTCAATCGTGCATTTTCAGCAGCGAGTTTATCATTCACAATGCGCAATCTGAAATATTCGTGTAAATCGTTAGACCAAGTAAGCGTTTGTCCAACAATGGTATTGGCGGTATTAAAGTACAGCGCACCTTGATACCTGTTATTTCTGACAAGTAGCACGATGGCAATACTTTCAAGAATAACAAAGGTAAAGAATGCTCTATAGGTATGAAAAAACTTTAATAACCGTTGCATTGTGTAATGTTGAATTTTGAATTATAAATTTTGAATTATATGCTGTTGCAAACATCTAATCCTAATCAACTCAAACTAGGTCATCAAAACGGCTTTAAAATTGTCTAGGTTTTTGAGTGCGGTTCCTGTTCCTCTTACAACGGCTCTTAAAGGGTCTTCCGCAACATGAACAGGTAATTTTGTTTTCATAGAAAGACGTTTGTCTAAACCTCTTAATAAAGCACCACCTCCAGTTAAGAAGATACCGTTGTCATAAATATCCGCAGAAAGTTCTGGCGGCGCTACTTCAAGTGCTTTTAAAACTGCTTCTTCAATTTTAGAGATAGATTTATCTAAAGCAAAGGCAATTTCAGAATAAGAAACCCTAATTACTTTAGGAATACCGGTCATCAAGTCACGACCACGAATATCGTAGTCGGCAGGAGGATTGTCTAATTCAGTCAAGGCTGCGCCAACTTCAATTTTCACACGTTCGGCTGAACGTTCTCCAATCAATAAATTGTGTTGACGACGCATATAGTCAAGAATATCTTTATTAAAAACATCACCTGCTACACGAATCGATTGGTCGCAAACAATACCTGACAATGCAATGACAGCAATTTCAGTAGTACCACCCCCGATGTCTACAATCATAGAACCAATAGGTTGTTCAATGTCTATGCCTACACCGATTGCCGCAGCAATAGGCTCGTAAACCATATACACTTCTTTGGCTCCTGCATGTTCGGCAGAATCACGCACAGCACGTTTTTCTACCTCAGTAATGCCTGAAGGAATACATATTACAACTCTATGAGAAGGAGCAAAGATTCTTCTATTGCCATCTATCATTTTAATCATTCCCCTAATCATGTGCTCTGCTGCTTGAAAATCAGCAATTACACCATCTTTAAGCGGCCTGATTGTTTTGATATTGTCGTGCGTCTTCTCGTGCATTTGCATTGCCTTACGGCCAATAGCAAGCACTTTTCCAGTTGTTTTATCAATAGCAATGATTGAAGGTTCATCTACAACGATCTTATCCTTGTGGATAATTAACGTGTTGGCAGTACCTAAATCTATTGCTATATCGCTTGTGAAAAAATCGAATAAGCCCATCTCTAATTTTAAGGGTAAATTGAACCGTAATTTAGTCAAATTTTAGCAAATAATCCATCATTGAACTTTTAAAAAATTTAAATTCTTTTTTTAAAGCAAATAAGTAACTGAAAATCAAATACAAATTCATTCGAAGAGCAATTGTTTTAAACAAAACATGCCTCAGGGCTACCTATTTTAAATGTTTATAATATTGCATTTAGTTTAACTCCCCTTCCCATTTTGCAATGACAGCTGTGGCCAAACAATTCCCAATCACGTTAACCGAGGTGCGCGCCATATCCATTAATTCATCTATACCAATAATGATAAAAATTGGCTCTACCGGTAAACCAAAAGAAGCAGCCGTACCCATTAATATAACCAAAGAAGCCCTAGGCACGCCAGCTACTCCTTTACTGGTGATCATTAAAGTAAACACCATCATTAATTGTTGTTCCCAGGTCATGGCTATACCTGCGGCTTGGGCAACAAAAACAGAGGCCAAAGCCAAATACAAAGTAGTGCCATCAAGGTTAAAACTATAACCCATAGGCATTACAAAAGCGACAATTTTTCTTGGAACGCCAAATTTTTCCATCACCTTCATGGCTTTGGGCAATGCCGCTTCTGAACTGGTCGTCGCAAAAGCGATAGATACTGGTTCTGCGATGGCTTTCACAAATTTGACAATATGTATCTTGAATGCCAAAGCAATAGGAACCAACACGAGCAATAGGAACACAAGCAAGGCGACATAAAGCGTTGCCAATAGTTTAAATAAATTTACCAACACGCCAATGCCCATGTGCCCTACGGTAAAAGCCATGGCTGCCGCTACACCCAAAGGGGCAAGGTACATCACGATATTGGTGAATTTAAACATGATTTCGGCTAAACTTTCCGCAAATGACATAAAGGGAGCTTTGTGCTTTTCTGATACCATGGCAAGGGCTAAACCAAAAATAACACTAAAAATTACCACTTGTAATACTTCCCCTTCAACAATAGATTTGGCTATGTTTTCTGGAAAAATATGCAAGACAATTTCACTTAAGCCTCGGGCTTTTGTTTCAGGCAAATCCACCACTTTTTCGTAAGCCATGTGCAGTCCTTCTCCTGCTTTAGAAATGTTGATGGCGGCAACCCCTATAAACAAGGCAATGATAGTCACTATTTCAAAATACAACATCGATTTCCATCCCATTCTACCAATTTGTTTCATGTTCGAATGGCCAGCAATACCTACCACCAAGGTTGCAAAAATCAAAGGGGCAATAATTGTTTTGATTAAACGTAAAAATATTTGACTAAAAATTTTAGTATGGATGGCAATGCTAGGGAAGTCAAATCCAAGGGCGACACCTGCCACCATCGCCACCAAAATCCAAGTCGTAAGCGATTTGGCATTGTAGGCATACACAAAAAGCAACACCACTGTAAACCAACGCATCACAACTAAAAATGGATCTCTGGCTGTCAGTAAATCAAAGGCAGGAAGTGTTTGTATCAATAAGCTTACAAGCACTAGAATAAGAAATGCGAAACGTTTCATGAAAGGTGTTTTTTCAAAAATACTTAAATTTTATGAGTAATATAACAATGGGGTGATTTATGACAGGGCAAACACAGTAACATTAAAATATTTAGGGCTTGCTGAAAAACTCAAAAGCAACAAATTTTGAATTTTGAATTTTAAATTGAAACAGGTTTGCTGAATAACGCCAATAAATTTTAATCTAGCCTATAGCGCAGCATTGGTAGGTACTTTGCGTGAAGGATAGGAATGAAAAGCCCGCAGCGCAGCGAGGACTTGCAATGGATAGCCTGGTCCGTCGCGGCGGACACGCCCAAATCTTACTATTACTGCCTTATATTTTAAAACCCCATTAAATCCTTTCTCCTTTTAGTATTTCAGACAAATGGTGCAAAGCATATTAAAATAAATCCAAATAGGCTTGCACTTAATTTTAAAACAACTCTCCTAAATGGCTAATTATCGATAATTATATAGTTATTCAGCAAGCACTATTTAGACTAAAACTCAATGTAAAAAGACTCATCCCAAACCCTTCTCCTAAAGAAACGGGCTTTAAATGCCGATGAAATCATAATTATTTTTTGAAAACGAGTGGGTTTTCTATGGATTAATCACATATTTATGGTTAATGGACCCCTCTCCTTTACAAATGAGCACGAACGTAGCGCTAGGTTGTGGTGAGGCATTTGAGCTAATTTATTTAAAGCTTTAACCCTATGATTAATGACAAAATAAGGAGATGAGGATGAATAGACTACCATAGTGTTTAATGGTGATGTGGATAAATGGGACAATGCAAAATAGTTTGGGAAAACACATTATCCTCCAAAGCAATAAAAGTCCCATTGAATTTAATCAAGGGACTTTTTGTAAAATGAAGTTTCAAAATTCTTATCCTAACATGGATTATTTATCGTTGGTTACTTTTAACAATTCAACTTCGTACAACACTGGAGAATCGGCTGGTACAATTTCATGTTGTCCTTTTTCGCCATAAGCCAAATAAGAAGGAATTAATAACAACCTTTTTTCGCCTTCTTTCATGGAAGCAATGCCTTCGTCTACACCTTTAATTACCAATCCCCAACCCAACGCAAAGTCGAAGGGGATTTTTTTATCATAAGAGCTATCGAATTTTTTTTCGCCAACCAATAGTTTTGCCGTGTAATGAATCACCACATTATTGCCTTTAATTGGACTGATACCAGCACCTTCGGCAAGGGTAACGTATTGCAAGCCAGAGGTAGTTTTAATAGATTTTAAACCTTTAGCCGCTAAGTAATCAGTAATGGTTTTTTCATCTTTCAATTTTTGTTGTAAGAAGTGTTCATGTCGTTCGGCTTTAAACTCCTCAAATGACTGAACTTTATCGAGTTTAACAGTAAATTTCACCACACTACCCGCTTCCACAAAATCAGGGCGAGGGTTTCCTTTTTTAGCATTGTACAAAGAGTCAGACTTCACCAAAAACACCGCACTATCGCCTTCTCCCATCAACAATAATCCTTCTTCTAAAGCCCCTTTAAAAGACGCCGCTTTTAGCGGAAATCTCAATGGTCGTGCTTTGTCGTAGGTATTGTCAATGATAGAATCTTTGCTATTTCTGGCAATGATACCAAGGGTGAGCACATAATTCAACATTGCTTTTTTGCCTTTGCCTTGGTACAAAAATTTGTATTTTAAACCAGTACTGGTTGTTTTATACCCTTTTTGAGCAAAAG
>JBEAZU010000385.1:0-10976 GCA_041169945.1 Bacteroidota bacterium | reverse complement strand
ATGCTTTCTCCATCATCTTTTTGTGGGGTTGTAATATTGGTTTTTAAGAAATCGTTGATCACTACAATGTTAGCAATGGGACTTGTAAGGTCATGGGCAACAACGCTCAATATGCCTTCTTTGAGACGGTTAGAGTTCGTAGCGATTTCTACCATTTGTTTTTGGTTTTTATGATTGAAATCAAGGATTATAATAATGATGATTGCATTAATCAAGGTCACCACTGGGGAAACAAACAATAAGTTTTGAATGGTAAATGAAGGGTTAAATAAAACCGCCACTTGGCTAAAATAGACCGTTGTTTTAAGGAAAGTGAGGCTGAATAAATAGAACGACATTACGCCAATGAGTAAAATACTCCATTTTCTACCTGCCGTAAAGTAGGCTAATAGGATGGCCAGTAGCATGTGAATCAGATGCATCATATCCACCACCGCATGGTTGATAAATGAGATTAAAATTACGCCGATTACGATATTAATGGTGAGTACTTTGGCTGCAATAAGGTATGATTTTGACCATCGAATGGAAAATACAGCCACCAAATTGAGACAAAAGAAAATCGAGGTAATGATGGTCGTGATATGGTCATTCGCGATATATGAAATGATGATGGAAAAAATTCCAAAAATTAAATTATAGAAAGCAAAATCTATGGTTAGGTTTATCTTCGATTTTTCAAAAATATTTAAATTCCTTGTGTCATTCGGGAGGATTAACCAATTTTTAAATCGTGTTTTCATGTTGTTTGTCTAACTATTGAAAAAAATAATAGGTGTAGCACAAATTAGGTTAAAAATGTGAATAAATGAAATGAAAATATTCGCAAAGCAGGGCAAACACATTTAAATGGTGGTTTTATTTGCATTAATAGCAGGCACAAAGAGGCATAATCAGCGTTTATCCTCATAATCTGCTCAGTCGGTGTTCAATTTTTATTTATTTTTTTTAAAGAATAAATAACTGGCACGCAGATGATACGGATTTGACGAATTTTCACGGATATATAACGCTATATTTTCAATTTATTCAATTATTTTAATGCGTTTGCCCTGATTCGCAAAGTTATTGATGGGCTATGCCAAAAAAATAGGGCAACCCAAAAGTTGCCCTATTCCATAACCAAAACACACACACACACACACAACAAAATTAAAGTATGAACTTTAATATGTTTTTCATTGCAATTGCTTGCTATATTTTCAATCAATAGAAATATCTGTTATAACTATTCTGTGAATTAAACTTAGTATTAATCTATACATTTTGCAACATATATTGTGTGAACGGTAGTTAATTTCTATTGAACGGTAAATTGCGTTGATGATGTGTCTATTTATGCTTAGGGAATAGTTTTTTATTATTGACAATGGTGCTTAACAATACCAAGCCAATGATGAAATATACGGCTAGCGCCACGGTGCTGTATCGCATGTTATGGGTAAGATGGTCGATGAGACCATAACTAAATGTGCCCAATACAATAGATAGTTTTTCTACAATATCATAAAAACTAAAATAGGAGGTGGTATCTACTGTGTTTGTAGGAATAAGTTTGGCATATGTAGCGCGAGATAAAGACTGAACGCCTCCCATTACAAAACCAACTACCCCTGCCAAAATAAAAAATTGGCCACTCCCTGCAACGAAATACGCCCCCCAACAAATACAAATCCAAACCGATACGATGATGATCAATGCTTTGATGTTGCCAATGGTCTCAGAAACTTTGGCAAATACAGATGCGCCCATAATGGCCACCAATTGCAATACCAAAACGACCAATTTTAGGACATCAGATGGGATATGCAATTCTTTTTCTCCGAATATCGTGGCAACGTACATCACTGTTTGCACGCCCATACTATAAAAGAGGAAGGCAAGCAAATATTTTTTTAATACAGGTTGTGTCTGTAATTCAGAAGCTACTTTGCGAAGTTCATGAAATCCTGCAAGCAACCAATTTGCTTTCTTTTTACCCATACTGATTGTTGGGTTAGGTAAATAATAAAAGGAATATTGCGCAAATATAAACCACCAAATACCCACACTTAAAAAGGAGAATCGAGCCGCTTGGCCTGCAGTGATGCCTCCATAAAAATTAGGGAATAGAAATAAAGTAAAATTTGCCAATAATAAGATAACACTTCCAATGTAGCCAAAAGAAAAACCTTTGGCACTTACCCTATCCATTTGGTCCTCGGAGACAAGGTCGGGAAGGTATGAATTGTAAAAGACAATACTGCCACTAAAGCCAATGGTTGCCATCACAAAGCAGGTTACCCCCAATACGATGGTATCGGTTTGAAAAAAGTAAAGCATGCCACAAAAAAAGGCACCTAGGTAAGTAAACAACTGCATAAATCTTTTTTTGTACCCGCTATAGTCTGCTATGGCCGATAAAAATGGGCTCAAAAAGGCGGTGATGAGAAAGGCAAAGGAGATGGAAAATGAAAATAAAGCAGAGTTTTTTAACTCAATTCCCAAGAAACTTACCATGTCTCCTCCTTGGGCGTTGACCACCACACTTCCAAAATAGATAGGGAAAATGGTTGATATAATAACCAATGAAAAAGCTGAATTTGCCCAGTCGTAAAAGCACCATGCATTGATAATCTTGGGGTTGTTTTTTTTAGTATTGGGACTTGTCATGAAAGGTAGGCGTTTGAAATAGCACTTGCTGTTTGCAAATATTCAATTTCTTGTCTTTAAAAACGTGCATTTTCTATATTTTTTTATTTGATAAGCAAAACTTCAGCAAATATTGTTAGCGGCTTGATTGTGAATGAAGCTTATGTGCTTCTAATAGTATCTTTAGGTATCTTTTTTATTTTTTTTAAATTATTTTTTGTAGGTGTTAAATCATTTTAAGACTAATAAATTATCGTTAGGTTTGTGAAATGCAAGGGCGATAAAAGAAATGAGCATGGAAGATTATTTGCAAATACTAGAGAAAATAAAACCAGATCTTTCGGTTAGAAAAGAAAAAATTGGGTCAGAAGACGAGCTTATTGAGGTTTTTGCGAAAGCGATATTGAAAATACTAAGAACAAACCACCATAAAATTTTTCCAATTTTGTACCGCTATGATATTGATGAACGCAAAGCAAGGGAAGCATTTAAATTAATCAATGATGAAGATATTGCCTTAAAGCTCTCTCATTTGTTAGTCGAGAGAGAGAAGCAAAAGATTGAAATGAGGAAAAAATATTCCGGTGCTTAATTAGATTACCTGTCTAGCCAATCCTTGAAATTGGAGGCTTTTTCTCTACTTACCAATACTTCTTTTTCAATCGCAGGTTTTAAAGTAAGTTTGAGCTTGCCATTAAAATAGCTATGAATAGACATGATTGCATTGATATTAGAAATAAATTGACGGTTAAGTCTGAAAAAACAAGTAGGGTCAATGGTGGTTTCTAATTCATCTAAAGAAAAATCAACGGGGTATTTTTTATTTTCAATGGTTTGTACAAATACCAATTTGTCTTCTGAGTAAAAATATGCTATTTGATCGTTGGTTAGTGATACGAGTCGGTCACCCATTTTAACTAAAAACCTTGTTTTGTAACTTTTTTTCTCTGATTTAAGTGTGTCTATTAAATCTTTTAAAACATCACCCGCATTTGAATTAAGGCTCATTTTGTCTTTTAAGACTTTGTATTTGTCTAATGCTTTTTTGATGTCTACCTTATTGAGGGGTTTTAATAAATAATCAATGCTGTTAACTTTAAACGCTTTAAGTGCAAAATCATGGTATGCGGTAGTGAATATCACAGGTGAAGCAATGTCTACGGCATTAAATATTTCAAAACTTTGTCCATCCAACAATTCAATATCACTGAAAATCAAGTCAGGATGTTTGTTTTCTTGAAACCATTTGATTGCAGAAACCACATTGTCAGCCATTCCCACAATAGAGATTTCGGGGTCAATGTCTTTGATTAATCTTGCCAACAGCTTTGAGGCCATTGGCTCGTCTTCAATAATGAAAATATCCATAAAACTACAATAGTAACAATTAGGCTATACGCCAATAAGTAATAGAAAGTTGTTTGACTAAATATAAGGTCTTTTGTTGAATCTTACAATGAATAATGAAAGACCTAGTCTCATTTTGTTCATGATTAAGGTATTCGTGCCATCACTTAGCATTTAAGGGTGAATTTAGTGGTGGCACGAATTCGTGAAAACGACATAGAAATAAAGGTATCAAAATTATGGAATTTTAAGGCGTTATTTTGATTAATTTTGTCAGTATACCTATTATTTCTTTTGTTGAAATGAAAAACAGTGGCGCAAAGTTGTTGGCTGACTCATTTCTTCCCAATAAGGGGATGCTACTGTAAAGACTCAAATAAAAAGAAATCACACGTGGATTTATTCAGGGAAAACGCATTTTAATGGTGTTTTTATTTGCAATAATAGAAGATTCAAAGAGGCATCATCAGCGTTTATCCGCATAACCTGCTCAATCGGTTTTCAATTTTATGTGCTCTTTAAAAGAACAAATAAATGGCACGCAGCTGATACGGATTTGGCGAATTTTCAGGGATATATAACGCTATTTTTCATTTTATTCAATTATTTTAATGCGTTTGCCCTGTGGATTTATTTTTATTTGAGTTAGTTTTCAAGATTTGAAATTTTAATAATGGGAAATATTCCTTCAGTCACTCTAGTTCGTTTCGAATTTGCAATGAATAATGTAGAAGCGTCACTCAAATTTATTAACTTGCTCAATTAATACAGCAATACAACCAATCATTTATGCTAGCGTCAATTTATAACCATTTCTTAAAAAGTACAGGAGTAAGCACCGATACGAGAAAAACCTCGGAAGGCAATCTGTTTTTTGCCTTGAAAGGGCCTAGTTTTAACGGTAATAAGTATGCCAGTGTCGCTATTGCCAATGGCGCAAGCTATGCCATTGTAGATGAACCTGAATTTGTAGTATCATCTCAGTACCTCTTGGTAGAGGATGTGTTGACTTGTTTACAAGATTTAGCCCATTACCATCGTCAGCAACTACAAATTCCAATTATTGCGGTTACAGGTTCCAATGGTAAAACGACGACTAAAGAACTGCTTCACGGAGTGTTGAGTACGCACTATAAAACATTTAGTACGCAAGGAAATTTGAATAATCATATTGGCGTGCCCCTAACATTGTTGTCCATCGATCGCAGCATAGAAATGGCCGTGATAGAATTAGGTGCCAACCATATTGGAGAAATTGAATTGCTTTGTAAAATAGCCGCACCTTCTCATGGCTTCATTACCAATATTGGGTTAGACCATTTAGAAGGCTACGGAAGCATAGAAGGGGTTGCTCAAGGAAGCAGCGAACTGTTTTATTATTTATTGCATCACCAAGGGGTTGCTTTTGTAAATTCTGCAGATCCTTTATTGATGCGAATGGCCACAAGATTACCACAGGTAATTACCTATCCCGCCAAGGGAGATTTTTACCATTGCTATTTAAGCAAAAATGATTTTTATCTTGAAATTACCACTGAAAAAATGGAAGTGATAAAAACCCATTTAACAGGGGCGTATAACCTAGATAATATTGCAACAGCTTTGTGTATTGGGAAATATTTTGAGGTACCTTCTTTAAAAGCCAACGAAGCCATCGCTGCTTATATTCCTCAAAACATGAGGTCTCAGGTGATTGGAAAAGACAGTAACAAAATTATATTGGATGCCTATAATGCTAATCCATCGTCAATGGAAGTAGCCATTGAAAATTTGTCGGCAATAAAAGCAGCCCATAAAGTAGTCGTTTTAGGGGATATGTTTGAGATGGGAGATCAGTCGGCTTATGAGCATGCTAGGATTGCCAATTTGGCGATGAGCAAAGGTTTTCAACACATTATACTTATTGGCAAAGCCTTTAGCAGTCTTGCATTGCAGGGTGATGGGCTAACTCAATTGGAAACTAAATTACAAGCAATAGCCTGGCTTCAACAACATCCGTTTAAAGATACCGTTTTCCTTTTGAAAGGTTCAAGGGGAATGGCATTGGAACAATTAGTGGAATATATATAAATTGCAATTGAAAAAAGTTACACCTATATTTTTGGCTTTCTGTTTGTTGGTTGTCTTGATAAGTGCTCATGCACAAAATAAGGTAACCATCAGTGGTTTTGTGAAAGATATTGAAACGGACGAAGATTTGATTGGCGCCATCGTTCAAGTCAAAGGCAATGCAAAAGGTGTAACGACCAATGCGTATGGTTTTTATGCCATCAATGTGGTTCCTCATGATTCCATTGTGTTGATGGTTTCAAGTTTAGGTTATACTCCTTATCTTATTTCTTTTATCGCAGACTCCATCAATGTGAAAAAGAATATTTTTTTAAGCCCTCAACTCAAAGAAACAAAAGAGGTGTTGGTGCTTGGCAATAAAAATGCCCAGCAGCTAGAGACAACTCAAATGAGTAAAAATGAAATTACCATTGAAGACGCCAAAAAAATACCCCCCATATTAGGCGAAGTCGATATTATTAAAGTTTTGCAAATGAAGCCTGGGATACAATCAGGGGGAGAGGGAGTGACCGGAATTTTTGTGCGAGGTGGTGGTCCTGATCAAAATTTAATATTACTCGACGAGTCTGCCATATACAATGCCAATCACCTGTTTGGTTTTTTTAGCATATTCAATCCTGATATTGTTAAAGGGGCGGAAGTGTACAAAGGTGCTTTTCCTGCACAATATGGGGGGCGATTGTCTTCTGTAATTGATGTGAAACTAAAAGAAGGCAATAAAAATAAATTTGGAACAAGTGGCGGCATTGGCTTAATAACCTCTAGATTGACTGTCGAAGGGCCTATTCAAAAAGGGAAGTCCTCATTTATTATTTCAGGACGAAGAACCTATATTGAACCCGTTATCGATTATATCAACAAAAAAAATGTCAATGACCCTAATTATGAAGTGATTCCCAATTATTATTTTTATGATTTGAACGCTAAAGTCAATTACGAATTAGGGAAAAAGGACAGGGTGTATGCAAGTTTTTACTTGGGTAGAGATGCTTTTCAATACAGAACTAAAACTAATTTTGATTTTATTTGGGGCAATTCAGTAGGTACATTGAGGTGGAACCATGTGTTTGGTACTAAGATGTTTTGTAATACCAGCCTTTATACTACCAATTATAAGTATATCATTACACAACAGTTTGATTCTTATGATTATAAATTAGCCTCTTATATCGATGATGTTGCCTTTAAAACCGATTTTGAATATTTTCCAAACAACAAACATGAGGTTAAATTTGGGGCCTATTTTACCCAGCACAATTTTAGTATTGGCCGTTTGCAATCGGGCACCCAAGATGGAAGTGTAAATTTTGAAGCCGGAAGTGTCTTGGAAGCCCAAGATTTTGGCGTTTACCTTGGAGATGAATTTGACCTTAGTTCAAAATGGAAGGTGAATGCAGGATTACGATTGTCGGGTTTTAGGAAAAAGGCCGAAGATAATTATTATTTTATGACTCCCGAACCCCGATTCTCGATGAGGTATAAGCTAAAATCCAATATCTCATTAAAAGCAAGTTATAGCAGAATGATGCAATATGTGCATTTGGTGAGCAATTCTGGCGGTACTTTGCCTACTGATGTCTGGTATCCGTCTAACAAATATGTGAATCCAGAAAGTGCACATCAAGTCGCTATTGGACCTTCTGCGAGTTTTAAGGAAGGCAAATACAATATTAGCTATGAGTTTTATTATAAACGAATGTATAATCAAATGGATTTGAGAGATGGGGCACAAATATTTTCTAACCCTAAACTAGAAGAAGAATTTCTGTATGGAGATGGGTGGGCGTATGGCAATGAATTTTTTGTGGAAAAGAAAAAAGGTAAATTCACCGGTTGGGTGAGTTATACGCTTTCCTGGAATTGGCGACAATTTGACCAGATTAATAAAGGTGAGCCATTTAATCCACGTTATGACCAAAGACATAATATTAATGTGGTTGGCATGTATGAATTGAGTAAACGATTTGTATTGTCGCTTACATGGGTATATGGCAGTGGCAATGCCGTTACTTTGCCACAAGGGAGATTAATGTTGCAGAATGTGCCAGGTGCAAGTGTGAATATTGCCATTCCAGAATACATGCCTCGAAATAGTTATAGGATGGAACCATATAACCGAATGGATATTGCCTTTATTTGGAAATTTGCCCCACGATGGGGAGAATCAGACCTGACCTTTGCCATTTACAATGTGTACAATAGGGCGAATCCATACTTTATTTATTTTGAACCTAAAAGTACAAAATCGGCTTCGAATTACAAGTTTGTCGCTAAACAAGCCTCTTTGTTTCCTATTATTCCTACCCTGACCTATAACTTTAAATTCTAATGACTATTCCTCAAATGTTGTTTCTGGTGGTCGTTTTTAGCCTGTTAAGTTGCCGGCTCAACAAAGAAATTGATTTGGAATTGCCGCCTTATGAAGAGAAAACGATGGTAGAATGCTATTTAGAGCCAGGAAAACCTTATCGAATTTTTTTAACGAAAAGTATCAGTTATTTTGATTCCTTATATCCTGTAGTGCAAAATGCGGTGATTACCATTCGTTATCATAATCAAATTGATACCCTTCAATTTAATCCTTCCTACGATACTACTGGTGCTAAACTATATTTATACCAATCAAACCATATTGTTCCTCACAGTTATGATACCCTTTATCACTTGAACATTGAAGAAGAAAATGGG
Source organism: Bacteroidota bacterium (assembly GCA_041169945.1). GTDB lineage: Bacteria > Bacteroidota > Bacteroidia > Cytophagales > UBA9547 > CALPQG02. Next base: position 2,240 of record JBEAZU010000385.1, on the reverse strand, counting down.
AATGTGATTACCGCACAAACAAGTTTGTTGAAACCTGTAGCAATTGATACCATTACCACCAGTTTTAGTGATGCTGCAAAAGGGAATGTGAGTATTCATGTTCGTTTTAAAGACAATCCTCTAACGACAGACTATTATAGGTTAATTGTTACGGTAAACAATTTAATTGGGGATGGTAAAAACTCTGACGATTTATGGAGTGATGTGAATTTGCAAACGAGCAATATGGTCATGGATGTGACCGATCGATTTGATAAAAATGACACCTTAATTGTCACCCTAGCCCATGTAAGCAAAGAGTTTTATGATTTTTCTAGTTCCGTAAAACAAGCAGAAAAAGCAAATGGGAACCCGTTTGTGCAACCTTCGGCCATTAAATCTAATGTATCGGGAAATGCCATCGGTATTTTTGCGGGTTATACCTATAGTCGAGACACCATTATCGTTAAATGATACATGTATGAAAATTTTATTGGTTGAAGATGAAGCTAAAGTTGCCGCCTTTATCAAGAAAGGCTTAGAAGAACAATCATACGAAGTTGACGTTGCTTTTGATGGCGCGATGGGTAAACGTTTGGCGCTTTACAACCTCTATGATGTTATTGTTATGGATGTGAATATGCCTCAAATCAATGGCTTTGATTTGGCTAAAATTATTCGTGAGGAGGGTATCGTAACGCCTATTTTGATGCTTACCGCATTTGGTACTACCGATGATAAAATTACCGGATTCGACGCAGGCGCCGATGATTATTTGGTGAAACCATTTGAATTTAGAGAATTACTCGCCCGACTTAAGTCATTGCATAAACGTGCAGGTGACACTGTTGCTAAAGGTAAAAAATTGTCTATCCTAGATCTTGAGCTAGATGTAGATGAGAAATCTGTCAAAAGGGGAGGAAAAAAAATTGACCTTACTGCCAAAGAATTTGCTTTACTCGAGTATTTTTTAAGAAACAAAGGGAAAGTGATTTCTCGGGTGGATATTGCCGAAAAAGTGTGGGATTTAAAATTTGATACGGGTACCAATGTCATTGATGTGTATATTAATTTTTTGAGGAAAAAAATTGACAAAGATTTTGATAAAAAACTTATTCATACCATGGTTGGCATGGGTTATATCATGAAAGTAGAATAAATGACCTGTTGCGTATTGCGTTATATGCGATTTTAAATTACTTGCATACAGCTACTCATCACAATCTTAGGGCTTTTTACCAACTAAGTGTTTCTTACTCGCTAAATTTTTATTATTTTGCGAGGCTAGAATAGTACTTCAAAAACGATTAATTATATTTTAGGATAATAAAACTGTAAACTGAAACTTAAAAAATGAAAGCATACGTATTTCCTGGTCAGGGTTCTCAATTCTCAGGAATGGGGAAAGACCTTTATGAAAATTCTGAAAAAGCAAAAGCTTTGTTTGATAAAGCCAATGAAATCTTAGGATTTGACATCACCGATATCATGTTTAATGGCACTGATGAGGAATTAAAACAAACTAAAGTTACCCAACCCGCTATATTTTTACATTCTGTAATTCTTGCTGCAATATCTGATGACTTCAAACCAGAAATGGTTGCAGGGCATTCTTTAGGTGAGTTTTCTGCTTTAGTAGCAAACGGCGTTTTGTCGTTTGAAGATGGCTTAACCTTGGTTTACAAAAGAGCGTTGGCGATGCAAAAAGCCTGCGAAATCAATCCTTCTACCATGGCGGCCATTTTAGGTCTTGACGATGCAAAAGTTGAAGAGGTTTGTGCGAGTATTACGGATGAAGTAGTGGTAGCGGCCAATTATAACTGCCCTGGTCAATTGGTGATTTCTGGTTCAAACAAGGGTATTGAAATGGCTTGTGAATTGATGAAAGCGGCAGGCGCAAAACGTGCCTTGCCATTGCCTGTGGGTGGTGCTTTTCATTCTCCATTAATGGAACCAGCAAGAATTGAATTGGCTGATGCCATCAATCATACTACTTTTAGTGCACCGAGTTGTCCTATTTATCAAAATGTAAATGCAGCTCCTTCTATTGATACAGAGGAAATTAAAAGAAATTTAATTGCGCAATTAACCGCCCCTGTTCGTTGGACACAAACCGTACAAAATATGTTTGCCGATGGCACAACATTGTTTGTAGAATGTGGTCCCGGTAAAGTGTTGCAAGGATTGGTTAAAAAAGTAGCCAAAGAAGCCGAAACAGCTAGTATTTAAGACCTACCAAAAGGTATCAAAAAAGCCTTCCC
>JBEAZU010000384.1:0-18056 GCA_041169945.1 Bacteroidota bacterium | reverse complement strand
TATATTTAAAGGGACAAAAAGGCAATACAACTACTGTAACTATTGACAATTTAGGCACACCACTCAACTTTCTAAGTACAACTTTTGATAATATTAAAAACATCACCTATCAAAACAATGATATTGTAGCTGCTACGATTGACGGAATAGGTCAAGTTAATTTTGTTAACGCCACAATTGATGATTCTTATTCATCCTTCAAAGGCTATTTAGCGAGTGATGGTACGACAGCAGTTGTCGATATAAAGTACAATTATAGAGGAGAATATACCAATTACTTAACGAAACCTATCACAAACAAATTCTCTAATTTTAGAGGTTTATAAGCCAAACTGCTTACAAAAAACAAACAGCTGTACAAAAAAAGCCATTCCTATTGAATGGCTTTTTTTGTACAGCATTAAAATTTAACGAATTTTCTTGAAAGCAATCCCTAAGGTTCTTTCCATTTCATTTAGTTTGCTCAATTCTTTTTTCTCCACAAAACAAATAGAAATACCTGTATTGCCAGCCCTAGCAGTTCTGCCACTACGATGGGTGTAATATTCTATTTGTTCGGGTAATTGATAATGAATTACAAAAGAAAGGTTATCTACATCTATTCCCCTTGCCGCCATATCTGTAGCTACTAAAAGCTGAAGTTTGGTGTTTTTAAAAGCACGCATCACTTTATCTCTCTCCGATTGCATCAAATCACCATGTAAGGCTTCGGCAGTATAATTTTTACTAAACAACTGTTTCGCTAAGGTTTGTGCATTAATTTTAGTTTTACAAAAAATAATACCCCTATTTTTCCCTTGAGATTTCAAGAAATGGAAAAGCATATCTAATTTCTCTCGGCTTTCACATTCTACAAATTGATGCTCAATATTTTTATTGACTTTCTCCGCTTTGTCAACCGTAACGGTTTCAGCATCCTCAGCCATATAAGTATCAATAATATCCTTGATGTCGTCAGAGATCGTTGCTGAAAACAACCAAGTGTGACGAGTACCATTCGTTTGAGACAAGATAGTATCTATATCAGGTTTAAAGCCCATGCTTAACATTTCATCTGCTTCATCAAGCACGATGGTTTTAACATGACTTAAATCAATCGCTTTTCTATCTAAAAGATCAATCAATCTACCAGGCGTAGCAACTACAATATGGGTAGGGCGACGTAACGCCGCTATTTGCAAATCTAAATTGGTGCCACCATACACTGCTTCCACAAAAATTTTATCCGCATATTTGGTAAACTTAAACAATTGTTTCGCTATTTGTTGTCCCAATTCACGAGTCGGACAAAGTATTAAAGCTTGTATATAAGGTTTTTTCGCATCAATTTTTTGTAAAATTGGCAAGCCAAAAGCAGCCGTTTTACCCGTTCCCGTTTGTGCTTGTCCAATAAAATCGGTCCCTTTTTCTACTAAAAATGGGATAGCACGCATTTGTATTTCTGAAGGAGTGACAATACCACATTCATTAATACCTTTAATAAGCGCATCAGAGATGCCTAATGTTGAAAATATACTCAAGAGATTATTATTTATATCAAACAAATATAGTTAAAAAAGTAGAGACAGCTTAGTGGAAAGAAGCAATAGTTTTAGCTATTTCTTTTCTTCAATCTTCTTATCTATCAACTCAATTAATTTATCAAAACTTTTAGAATGCACCAAACTAATGCCTCCCTGCTGTATATTGTTGGTGGTTAAACCAGTAATATTGGTTTGATTTGGACGGGTATAGGCTTTGATTTTTAAGGTACCGCTTTCATTCAACAAATACTCTAAAGATACATCACCAATAATTGAACTGGCATTGGTTTGATTTTGAGCATTCGCTAAAGAACCATCACGAACGGCTTTCAACTTTCCATTTAAAAAGCTGTATTGCAACCTTAATTTTAAACTATTTAAATCAGAAGCACTTAAGCTATTTAAATTGATGTCAACTTGAAAATTAGGATCAACCTGCGACACCCAATAATTTAACTGATTAGACAACAATTCGGTTAATGTTTTATTGGTTGCAGAAGAAGCAATGGAGCCAATTTTAGAATTATCAGTAGGCACGAATGACCTGAGCATCAACAAACTAAAAACCTGTTTATTTACTTCCTGTTCATTGGTCTGTAAACTATTCTTAAAATCAAGCAAATAACGATCTAAAGAAGTAGGCGTTTTAATATCAATACCAAGACCAATAACCGGTTTTAACAACTCCCCTTTTAAATTCAAATTCACAAAAACAGGATACCTACCTGCATTGGCAAGCGCAGTGGAATCAGAGGAATTGGTCGCACAAGGTGTTAAGTTAACATTTTGTTCATTGCTTACTTGAATATCCATTAAGCCATTGTACGCTTCCCCACTCCATTGTATATTACTGTTGGGTTTAATTTTAAATTCTTTGTTGATGACATTTAAAAAGGTGAAATTATAGGTTCCTTGGGTAAAAGTATAGCCTCCAAACATTTCAAAATCACCTTTGGTATCAATTTTCAATTTTAATTTACCTGTGCCATTACCACGGATAATATCCCCCGTTTTAGGATCAAAAATAATTTCTGTATAAGCATCGGGGGTAATATCAAGGTTTAAATCGAGTCGAATACCCGACAAATCAATTTTTTTCTTTTTATCGGTCACATTTTTTTCACGATGTGATTTAGACGTAAAGCTGATATAGTCTTTTTCTTCAATATTAGAATACCAAGTTAAAGGAATGTAAATTTTAGTACCATTTTTACTGATGAAATTACCATCAATTTTAACATCATTAAACGGCCCTTTAATTTCAAAATCGCCATCCGTCATAACGGTTCCATAATACAAGGCATCTTTATGAAAATTGGTATTGAGTAATTTGAAATTATACAAATCCCCAGATAAATTCACCTTAAAATCCGAAAAATAGCGATGCGTTAATCCACCTGAAATAAGGGCAACATTGCCTTCATCATCTATAAATTTTCCTTTTTTGGTAAAAACATTGCCATTATTCAAATAAATATAATCTGAAAATGTATAAGTAGTATTAAGGTAGTTAATCTTAAATCCGCCATCATGGACATAAGCATTGCCCTCAATGACGGGTTCTTGAAACGAGCCTTTGATATAAAATTTACCCGTAGCCTCCCCTTTAAAATCTGAGGCATAATCTTTTAAAAAAGACTCAAGAATTTTGATTTGGGTATGGTTAAGTTCGGCCGTAATATTAAGCGCATTTTGAGTAGAAAAAGGATCATAGGTACCATATAAATCAACCACTTGAAAGCCTTCACGATGCACATCAAGGTCAATATTAATATTTTTAAGTGCATTATTCCAACTGGAATTGCCATTGATTTCACCAATTAAAATATTATCTATTTTTAAAGTATCAATATTTAAGGTACTCACAATTTGCAATCGATTAAAAAGGTCTTTTATTTTAATGACCCCATTGGTCGTTCCGGCAATTTTTTTACCTGTTAAGCTATTGATGGTATTGAGGTTAAATTGATTTATATTTAAAATTAATTCTTTGGAAGGATCTTTAGACAAAACGCCAGATAAGGCTATTTTTTGGTTTTCATTGACCAATTCAAAATCATTAAAATAAGTATCTTCTAAAGTAAATTTAATCGTGTTTTCTTTTTGTAATTGCCACAATTTATCCAGCGCTGTAAGATTGGCTTTACTTAGCAACACTTGAATTTCATTGCTCATAAAAGTAAGTTTTGCTTCTAAATTAGCATGGTTATTAAATTTCGCATGTGAGAAATTGGTTTTAAAGTCAATGGTGTTGTCAACCCAAAAACCTTGAAACTCGAAATCCTTCGTGATGTCTTTGTTATCAATAGCCTGCGCAGCAGACTTAAATGTCCCTAAGGCCAATACATTTGTACTATCAGCAGATTTAGAAGTATTAAAATCAATGGAAACATTTTTTATAGCATAATTTTTATAGGCCAATTTATCAATTTGACCAATCACTTCAAATGAAGAATTGATACCATTTGACAAATACCCTTTTAAATTAGTTTTAGGAGAAATATAAGCGCCAGGCAAAAAAGCATCAAAAATAGGATTAATATTTTTGAAGGTGACGTCATAATTGACTTTGTAAAAATTGTGTTTCTTTTTTAGTTTGTTCGCATAATAATGTTTTGTTTCAATATCATTATGATTAAAATACAGTTTGTACTCGTCCCAAAACATAAATAAATCATCATAAATTTGGGAAAACTCAAAATTACCAAGTGTGGTCAAATTAAGTAAATCGGAATTTATTTCAAATGTTCTGAAATTACGGATTTTGGAAGAATATAATGCTAAGGAGTTTATGTTAATTTCTTTGCCTTCATATATCACCTGTGCATCGTTAAACAATGCAGTACCTACGGTTTTATCTAGGCTCAAACCCCTTGTTTTAATATTAAGATTTGTTTTTAATTGAATGTCATACTGCCCTAAATGTAACTTTTTAAGATTAATATGATCAAGTTTTGCAATTACACGGATACTATCAATATTGTCTTTGAGGTTCACTTGACCTTCAATCGCTAAAGTTAAATTCGAGTCTTTTACATTCAAAAAACCATCAAAAAATTGATTTGAGAATTTAGCGTTCGTTTTGATGTTTTTATAATCATAATGATTGATTCCTATTCTAGCAATACTTGCATTGAGTTTAAACTTAGCATTGTTAATAGAAAAACCATTGCCCTCAATTTCACCATTCATATCGACTTTACCGAGCTTATCGGTATTGGCAATGGCACCAATATTTAAGGCGGTAGTGATGACTTTACCTTTGTAATAGGAGTCGGCTTCCTTGTCTTTTATTTTTAAGTTGACATCTGAAACGATATTACCAATGGCCGTTTCAAAATTCCCATCGGCTACAAAATCTAAAGGAAACCCAATAAATTCACCTTTGGCAATTACTTTATCAAACTTTTTAACCATAGCATACGCAAAAGGATTATCCACATATTGTTTAAAATCATCAGCATAGAGCGTTGCTTTTTTAATATTGGCTTCGATAAAAGTATCAAAAAATTCAGGCAAACCATCAAAAGAAACATTCCCTTCTACCCGGGTCTTTTTACCCATTCTAAGGTCCATTTTCCTTACATTAAATCGATTAACCCTACCTTTCAACTCACCAGTCAAGTGCCATGTTTCATTAAATCGTTTTAAGTATGGCGCAAAATGAGCCAGGTCTTGTGAAGTAATATCGGCACGGGTAAGTTTTAAATAAATGACAGGCTTGGTAATCATCTCGGCCATATCCGTAACGTCATTAAATTTAAATGCTAATGAATCATTGACAATACTTCGGCCAATTTCAGCATGTAATTTTCCAAACTCCATCGTTTTTGAAGTGAGGGTCATGATGGTATTGATTTTTTTTAGTTTCAATTTGGTTTTAATCTCGAAGCATTTCAAGCCATTGACATGAATTTGAAATGTATCAGAGGCAATTTTAAAATGGGTCACATCCGCATATATGCTGTCAAAACCAAAATGAAAATGGTCAAAACCATCGGTTATAAGAGGTTTTAATTCATCATTGACACTAAAATAAGCATTCTTTAAATCAATTTTATCTATTAAAAAGGCAGGAGATTTTCCGGTTGATTTATCTTTAGCCATTTTTGCCCTGATGGCATCAATAAAAGCATTGATATTTAAAATATTGGTTTCTTTTTCATTGATAAAACGCACATCAGGTCTATTCAAAACAACATGTTCAATTTCGATGGCATTGTTTACAAATAATTTAAAAAGATGAAAATTGATATCAATTTCATTCACACTAATCATATTCCTGTTTTTCTTGTCTTTCACGACCACATTTTTCAGGGTAATTTCATCGAGCCAATTGATGTCGACACTTCCAATAGCTACGGGAAAATTGAGTGCATCCGTAATTCTATGGGTAACTTCTTGGGCAATTTTTGTTTGGATCAAGGGGAAAAGTAAAGAGGTCACAATACTGGTAATCATCAAAAAAAACAAAATAGATATCCCAAGCGTAGTTCTAAAAACGCTTAGTTTTATAAATTTCCAAATAATATGTTTTTTTGATTCCAAAATTTGTAAAGAAATTCTCTTAGGTTTGTATGATAAATGTATGTTTAGTAATATACTTAACGTATCCTACAGGCACACCTTACTATTTAATTCAATTACCCATTCATCATGAGTTGTACCATTCTTGCCATAGAGTCGTCATGTGACGAAACCTCAGCAGCTGTAATTCAAAACGGAAATATCCTTTCAAATATTATTGCCACACAAGCCATTCATGAGCAATACGGAGGTGTAGTTCCGGAATTAGCATCAAGAGCACACATGCAAAACATTGTACCCGTAATTGAAAGTGCGCTAACTAAAGCAAATATAACGAAAAATGATTTAAATGCAGTAGCTTTTACACAAGGACCTGGGCTTTTAGGTGCATTAGTGGTGGGTGTTTCATTTGCCAAAGCATTTGCACTAGGCTTAAACATCCCATTAATTGGTGTAAACCACATGCAAGCGCATATTTTGGCACATTTTATTGATCAGCCTCAGCCAACATTTCCATTTTTATGTTTAACGGTTAGTGGAGGCCATACACAAATTGTTTTGGTGAAAAGTCATTTACAGATGGAAGTGATTGGAAGAACCCAAGACGATGCTGTTGGGGAAGCATTTGACAAAACGGCCAAACTGTTAGGATTACCATATCCCGGAGGACCACAATTAGACAAATCGTCGCAAGGGGGAAACCCACAAAAGTACACCTTTCCTAGCGTTGATACGCCAGGGCTAAACTATTCATTTAGTGGTATAAAAACCGCCTTCATGTATTTTTTAAGGGACCAAATGGCCAAAAACGAGCAATTTATAGCACAAAACATAACTGACATTTGCGCCAGTATTCAAGCCAGTATTGTTGAAATATTGTTAAAAAAATTACGAAAAGCAGCCAAAGAAACGGGAATCAAAGAAATAGCGATTGCGGGCGGTGTTTCCGCTAATTCTTGGTTAAGGGCCAAACTTCAAGAAGAAGCTGTAAAACATAGGTGGACAGTACACGTCCCCGCATTTGAATATTGTACAGACAATGCAGCCATGATTGCCATGGCCGCACATTACAAATACGAGCAACAAGAATTTGTAAATTTACAAGCAGGCCCTTTGCCTCGATTGGCATTGTAACAAATACCCTAGGTTTCAAACCAATACATTGGATCTAAATCTGTCAATTCATCCATTAAAATATTAAGGTCTTTTATTTTACCTGTTTTAATGTCGTATACCCAACCATGGATATTGAGTTCTCTTTTTTTCCAAGCTTTTTGAACAATTGAAGTTTTGGCTAAATTATTGACTTGTTCTTTTACATTCAATTCAACCAATCGATCGACTTTTTCATGTTTACCGTCAATACAATCGAGTTCTAATTTATGCTTGATATATACATCTTTAATATTGCATAGCCAGTGATCAACTAAGCCGTTTTGATTGGTACTCATTGCCGCTACCACCCCGCCACAACCGTAATGACCACAAACAATAATGTGTTTTACCTTAAGTACCTCTACGGCATATTGTAAAACACTCATCAAATTCAAATCCGTATTCACTACCATATTGGCAATGTTTCTTTGTTCAAAAATCATCCCTTTTTCAGTTTTAGTAATTTCTGAAGGAGGAACACGACTATCGGAACAACCAATCCACATAAATTCAGGTGTTTGACCTTGTGCATGGTTGATAAAATATTGGTCATCTAAAGCAAGCTTTTCGCTCACCCATTCTTCATTATTGGCTAATAGTTTTTTATACGATTCTTCAAGATGTCCTAACATAGTATTTGGCTAACTTAATGGATTTATTTCCTTAATATTTCTTTGATGTTTTTACGAATATTTTGTGAAATATCATGCATAGGCAAATCGTTAGAATCACCATTAAAGGGGTCCTCAATTTCTTCTGCAATCATTTCAATACTTACCAAAACATAAAATATAAATATCGTTAAAGGTACGATGGCATACCCAAAATCATGACTAAAAAATATTGGAATAGTCATGATGTACACAAAAATAAATTTTTTAATAAATAAACTATAAGAGTAAGGTATCGGCGATTTTTTTATTCGTTCGCAAGCCCCAACAATATCTGTAAAAGAACTTATTTCGAATTTAATATACCTTAAATCGTCAGAGGACATGTATTTTTGATCTACCATATTTCTAACAAAATGCATTAATTGTAAAGCAACGGCATTGGGTTTGTGTTCCGCTTGCAACACCTCGCTGACAGGATAGGAAGTTTGGTCTTTTAAAATATAATATTTATGTTTTTCGGACAAATGTTCAACCAAAGCAAGGGCATAATTTCCAATAATAATCCTAATTTCTTCCTTATGTTTTGTATCGTCTTTTAATATTGATGCTAATTTCAAGGCCAAATTACGTGAATTATTCAACAATGCGCCTAATAATTTCCTTCCTTCCCACCAACGATCGTAAGCGGTATTGGTTCTAAAAACCAACAACAGCGAAATCACAAATCCTAATAAAGAATGTACAGTACTGGTACTTTTAATTGAAAAAAAGTTCGTTTCGATATACACAATGATGGCGGTGTAAATCCCTACGCTCAACATTAGAGGAATAAGTTTTCTGAAGGTATCACTTTTGTGAAATTTAAAAATAAGCGAAAACCAATCTTTAGGATTATATTCTACCATAAATCAAATGCTTGTATTGTCAAAAAGAGCAATACTTTTCAAGTTCATGAAAAATATTGCTCTTACATTAAATCATACTTTGTGAAGTACAATAATAAAGATTTTATTCTGCGTCTTCGTCGCCATCTTCAATTTTAATTGCAGAGCTATCTACTTTTACTCTTTCACGAATAATTTGTTCGATTTCGTCTAACATTTCTGGATTGTCTTGTAAAAGTTGTTTCACAGAATCACGTCCTTGACCAAGTTTCGTGTCTTTGTATGAAAACCATGAACCAGATTTTTTAACAATTTCCATGTCTACAGCCAAATCAAGTACTTCACCAGATTTAGAAATCCCTTCACCATACATGATATCAAATTCTACCACTTTAAATGGTGGAGCAACTTTGTTTTTAACCACTTTTACCCTTGTTCTATTTCCAAGAATATTGTCAGCACTTTCTTTGATTTGACCGATTCTACGAATATCTAACCTCACAGAAGCATAAAATTTAAGGGCATTACCACCGGTAGTAGTTTCAGGACTTCCGAACATCACCCCAATTTTATCACGCAACTGATTGATAAAAATACAACAACAACCAGTTCTATTGATAACCCCTGTTAATTTCCTTAGTGCTTGAGACATTAAACGAGCTTGTAAACCCATTTTGCTATCGCCCATTTCGCCTTCAATTTCAGCCTTAGGTACCAAGGCCGCTACAGAGTCAATTACGATAATATCTATAGCGCCAGAACGAATCAAATGTTCTGCAATTTCTAGGGCTTGTTCTCCATTGTCTGGCTGAGCAATCAATAAATTTTCAGTATCGATCCCCAATTTCTCTGCATAGGTTTTATCAAAAGCATGTTCTGCATCGATAAAAGCTGCAATGCCACCTGCTTTTTGGGCTTCTGCAATACAGTGCATCGTTAAGGTCGTTTTACCAGACGATTCAGGACCATATACTTCTATAATTCTTCCTCTCGGAATACCACCAATACCAAGTGCAATGTCTAAACCTAATGAACCTGTTGAAATAGCTGGTACATCCATCACTTTTTCATCACTAAGTTTCATGACGGTTCCTTTACCGTAGGCTTTATCTAATTTTTCAATGGTTAATTGGAGCGCTTTTAATTTATCTGCGTTTGACATGCTTTTGGTTTTATAAAATTATATTTTAGTTAGATAGATTTCTTTACAAGAATACAAACTTACCTTAAAACTCACAATGGTATTTTGACTATTTTTAATGTTGTAAGTTTCGACAATTTAATTCTTTTATTTTTTGATGATGCACAAATGTAAGCGCTTTAAATTTACCTTCAAAACAATTGTCAATATATTTTACATTAACTGTAAATTATATTACCAAATATACTTTTTTAAAAAAAAGGGCATTGAAAGTATAATAAAGCCTGCATCGATTCGAATCAGCTCATTCAATTTTACAAGAAAATATAAAAAAAGCCAAAATCAATCTTTTAAAGCTACCGCTCCAAACCCAATACATATTTTGAATTTGTCGTTTACTGACCATTTTATAAAATTTCAGATACCATCACTAATCATCGACCATTAAACTTTTTGTTAGCGTTCTTCTTTGAGTCGTTAATACAAATGAATACCTTTTGAATTAAACTTCTACAATCCTACAAACAAACATTTGGCTTTATTTCAAAATATCGATATTGCACATTTTTAACAATTTCCCTTCTGCATTCAGCTTAACGCCAACAAGATCACCATATATATATTTATAATAAGCATACCTACCAACACGTACAAGAATTTCATTTTGAGGTTCGCCAACAATTGAGACATTGCCATTTGTAGAAAATTTAACATCAATCAATCTTAAGCCTAACACGCCGGGCTCATCTTCTTTACCATCGGCATTCTTTCTATGGGCACTTTCAGCAACCGCTTTGCTAAATAAATCAGCTGTAAAAGGGTAATTGTTTTTGGCTAATAAGGTGCAGTTTGGTGAAACAACAATCCTCAAAACACCATTGGCATTTAAAAATACGTCCATATTTCTATCCTGATGGTACTCATCACCATTTTCATAAAAAGACAAGCCTAAAAAATTTCCCTCTTCATTTTCTCTAATCACAAAATCCCTATAAAACATTGAATCTACCCCTTCAATGACCTTTCTATTCCATTTTGACAAATGGTCAATCGAAGAAAATTCTAATTTCTTGGTATCATGAACAAAATATAGCGCCAGTACCAATCCTTTATTGGAAACGGTAAAGGTAAGGTTTGTCATATCCAAAACATTATAGGGCATTTCCAATTCATTTCCTGAAAGCAAATTCAGATGAGTATCAAACACAAAAAATCCAAATTTATCATGTATAATGGAGTCATATGACCCAATTTGATCAAGCTTGTATTTGATCAAAAATTTGGAAGAGTCAGCTGAAAAAGTAAAATCATATTGGTCTGTTTTTGACTTTGTTTTGAAAAGTAATTTGGTCTCCATTAAGCTTGCCGTTTCGAGATTCAATTCTCTCAAATACAAAGACTTTTCATTCCATTTTTTTGATCTAAACAAACAATAATACTTTTCACCAATTGTGATACATCTATAAAACTTAGCATTGGGAGGAAAATCAAGGTAAACATTATTGATGACCTTCTTTAATGTGTCCACACTGTGTTTTTCCAGTAATACTTTTCCAGCTTTGCAAGTTACATGAACAAAATTCCCTGCTTTATCTGCAACTTTAAAACTTTTGCTATACAAGTGCGACTTAATAGAACATTCAAAGGGCGCATTCAAATATGCTTTTATAACCCCCTGGGCTTTTGCTAAAAAAGCTACAAAAATCAACAATACAAACATTAATATTTTCATAAAATAAAATAAATTTAAAACTTACTTTCGAGTAAATATAATAAAAAAACAGGATACAGTCAGCACAAAATGAAGACTCTCCCCATAATGTCGCCTTGCCAATAAGGAGTAGTATAGATTGTATTGCAAAACCCTTTATCTTGAATAAGTCATTTTCACTTTCATCAAAGAATCCGTTCACGATGTCCCAGGGGCATAAACCGTTTCTATTTGTATTTCGATTTTTCTATAACAACTGCGGTGTCTATTGAAGCCAAAATTCCTCTTTTTAAGTTTTCATAAGCAGGAGGTATTTCCCACTCTTCTTCAAAAGGTAACTTCACATAAGTCCTTTTATTATACATGATTGAATTATCAGTTAGGTTAATGAGTGTTGGTCTTATAACTGTAAATCCTGCCCTAGTAGATTCAAGTCCATACACATATTCTGAATAAATGCCATAAGTAACATTCACTACCAACAATTCATCCAGCTGATATTTTTCTTTTATAAACCGGAGGTCAATATTAAAATATTTCTTAGTTGAATTGGGTACTTCAAAAGTATTTAGCGGTTTGTTATCACTAATTAAAGTTTCAATATTTTTAATGTCTTTCCCTTTGGATTCAAATGTTTGTGTATACATGTTTTTAATTTTCTCCGTTGGGTTTAAGGAAGCATCAATCTCTATAAAAGCTTTTCTATATTTGCTATGATTACTAAGTGCTAACACATCATTTATAATTACCCCTAAACCTCCCAACCCTGGATAAGAGCGATACTTAAAATGTTCAATATTATTCACAACTAAATACAAACCAACCCGAGATTGTCCTCTAAAATAAGTATTGCTTAAAAGTACAGGTTTTACACACCCAAAAAATGATATCAGTAGAAAAAGATAAATACTGTTTTTTTTCATAAAAATCATAAATTAAAATGTAGTGTTTTTTATCAATAAAATCTACCGTTTATCATCGAAAGTCCCATAATCAATGAGAACATTGTCTCCTACAGCTGCATTCCAATGATTCAATGCACTTACGATTAGGCCTTCCACAAAACCTCGCACAAAATCTCCTCCAGCAAGGGTATTGGCGACTCCCCCTACTATCGCCCCGGCGAGTATCATTCCTCCGGCACCTAGACTATTGCCCATCATAGCACTAATCACCGAACTAGCTATTCTACAATTGCATTGTCGAATCCCTATCGTAGGATTTGTAAACAGGATTAGAGTGTCCGAATTAGTTTATAATGATGGATGAATTCCAATATTCATTACTCCAGATAGGTTTAGTGCACGAGAAACTTTTACAACACAATCATTAAAAGGAAGCATCACTGTTTTAACTTTATTCGTTCCTGCATTTCTAGCCAAGCAGGAGTAGTGTTTTGTGATAAATTTGTTAAATCATATAAAAACCAAAAATCTTCTTCTTTTTCTATTTTGTAGAGTTTTCGAGTTGAAGTATCAATAATTGAAGCGCGTTTTTCTCCATTGTATAAACTAATAGAAAAATAAAATCCCCGCTCTAAAGCACCATTATCTATTTGTATAAAGGCAAATGTGGAACCAATCAAAACATTAATAATATAATAACGCTTTGAGTCTTTAAGTATTTGATTTAATCTATTAACCTGTGCCTCCGATAAATTAATTTTAGTCGCTTTGGCTGCATATTCTTTATATCCATTTTTTATATGTGAATATTCCTTACCCCCAAATAAGCCTGGCTCAAAAAGGTACAACTTTGCAGAAGTTATGGAGGAACGTTTAGCCTTCGCTAAAGGTATTACACAACTGTTAAATGAGCACAGAATGATAACACACAATATGTTATATAATATTTTTTTTACATTAATAATCATTTGGTTAGATAGTATGAGTAATTGTAGGTGGTTACCGAAACACCAGCGTGTAAATACAAATTAATCGGACTTTTTAGCATTCTTAATTTTATTTATAAATTCAGTTAACCATTTTTGTTGCTCCATATCTTTTATCCAGTACTCTTTATAATTAGTTAAATCTGTTACTACCATAGATGATGAACCAAAACCAATTACTGCTCTTATAACACTTTTTTCTGTTTTAATTTCAATAAAAACATTTTCAATTCCAAATTTAGTTTGAAAATGTTTTTTTGACTTTATACTTTTCAAAATGTGATTTAACTGTTTACAATCTTCTTGTTTCGCTTCTATCTTAGCTGCATTCTGCTTAATCATGTCGTCAAAATGCGTGTAAGCTCCTGCCGTAGTATAACCTTTTATTTGGAAGTAATCAAAGACATACAACATTTCAATTTCTTCCACTTCCTGAGTTTTTGCACATAATGTGGTAATCATTGACAATATAATTAAAGTGAGTGTTTTCATATGCTTTATCTATTATACAAATAATGTGAATACAACATTGGTCTGGCTCCTATTGAACGTAAATACATTTGAGCTTGTAAAATATATGGATGGATACCAATATTAAACACTCCCGACATATTTAATGCTCTTGAAGTTTGGGATACGCAACTGTTAATTGCTAAATTGTATTGTCCTCCTTTATTCAGGTAACTTGCATAGTTAGCAATCCTAGTAGTATTAACACCTGATATATTTAATGGATTCGATTGCATTTTTGCTGCAGAAATAAGATTCCCCTTTTCATATGAGTTTGTTCCTCCTACCCAATCCCCAAAACCAGAAACTTGTTGGGTTGGCCCCCAGTCTATTAAAACATTACCATTACCATCAGATAATTGTGAATGGCTTATTAAGTCTTTTCCAGTACCCATAGAATTGTAATTAGGGTCATTTTCCGTTCTTAATTCGACATTACCAGGTTTAAAGCCAGCTAAAATATCACTTACATTTGCTAAGGCGCCTAATCCATACCCAATATTTTCTAAAACAGAATTTTCTGAACTAAAAGTACTCAATTTCCCAGATTCAAAATTATATGAAGCAACTCCTAGACTAAATGTAACATCTGTTTTCCCTCCAGAAAGGGCTGCAAATCCAACTGAATTTATATAAGACCCAAAAACAATTCCCATCGTATTTGCCATAAAACCACCTGTTGACCCAATTCCGGCTCCTACTCCACCTGAAAACCCACCTATTACAGCTCCACCAACCATATATCCCCATGTTTTACCTGAGCTAAAATCCCAATTACCTATATTATAACTATGATTTGCCATACTTCCGCCAATATATGCCCCAATAACAGCACCTATTAATATTGCTGCTACTACAACCTCTTGTCCATTAGGATCTGTATACTTCAATGGATTATTCCAACAATAGCTATACCTGTTATAACTTAGTGAATTATCCGGTGCCTGAATAAAATTATCAGGAGAAAGCATACGGCAAATAAGAGGGTCGTAGAGTCGGCCATTCATGTTTATCAAACCAGCATTGTCTAAATGTTCGTGTCCGGTATAGCCTCTTGCTGTAATGGTTGAAGCGGTAACGCCACTGTATGACCAGGTATCAGGATTACGACGGCGCCCCCAGGCATCAAAGCTTTGCTCTTCTGCTAGACTGCCGTCTTCGTTTAGTAATTGCACAATTGAACCTAAATGGTCATGTACCAGGTAATACATTTTGCCATTTGCGCCATTGATAGTAACATACATGGCTACATTGCCATTGATTCCTGAAATATAATGGGTTTCTTTGATGGTACTTCCTTTAATTTCTTTCTCATAATTAGAAGCATAGTAGCGAGTGAAATTTAAAGCTGCATTGGAGGAATTAGTATATGTCATTTTTACCCTTTCCTCGTCAGGCCCATAATTGATATTGTATTTGCTTACACCATCAACAATTTCAAACGCTTTGCTAAATTTTGTATATTTAACAGTTTGCTGGTTTACCTGGGGAAAATTCGTTTTATCAATTTTCGTTACCTGATTTATTTTAGTGGGATCGTATTTATAAGTTAACATCGAATTTAATATATAAGACGATTTTATATTACCATTGGTAGCAAACTCGATTAAATTGATATCAGCTGTGATATTTGTTTTCAATTGATCTCCAATGGTATACTGAAATTTATCTGTTTTTTGACGGATATTGTCTTTCCTGGTAAGTAAATTACCTGTTTCTTTTTCAAAAACATACGTCCAGTCAAACAATTTGTTTACGCCTTTGGTAGCAACAATATCTGTAAGTGCATTGGTACTTACATCAAACTTATTTTGCATGTTCACATAACTGCCCAGGGTACAATTGGTTTCAGTGCCAGTCACAGTACCTTGCGTCCAAATAGCTTTATTATCAGCCGTTTTCACCATTTTAAAATACCCATTTTCATAAACATTCTTTATCGTAAAACCTGTTGGATAAACCACCTGCCCAACACTTCCATCTTTATTGTATTCCTTGTATTGTGTTTCAAATATTTGGCCTTCACTTACTTCTTTCAACTTGGTAAGATTACCCAATGGGTCATAAGTATATGATTGTGAGTTTCCTGTAGCAGAATTCGCAACATTTTCAAGTTGTCCAATACCATTTCCTGAAGCCACATAGCTGTATGTAGTGATGTCTGTTAGGTTTGTTTTGGTACGTATTTGGTCAAGTTCATTATAAGTCATGGTAAAGGTTATGCCTACAGCATCTGTTTGGGAAATTAACCTTCCGAAAGCATCATAATCATAATTTGTAGTACCCGTATTTGGGTCTTTGAGGCTAGTTTGTTTTCCATAAGTATCATAAGTCATTGTATTTGTACCTGCAATTTTAGTGTTCCCCATAACATCGTATGCAAAAGTAGTGGTATTTCCCACCTTATCTTTTACACTTATTTTTTGCACTTGCTCATTGTATTCTGTCACAATTGTTTTTCCTGCTGGGTCAGTTAAAGTATGTGTTCTTCCATTATATCCACTATATAAGGAAGTAGTTTCCAAGCCAGCAATCTTAATTTTAGAGGGCCTAAAAAAAGCATCATAAGTTATGTATTCTGTCCAGATTGGTGCAGACCCTTCAATATAAGTATTGGAGGTTTTATTTACAGTTCCATTGGCATTGTAAAAAGTTTGTTTAAACATTGTTTTACCATTGACTGTACCAAAATTTGATTTTATTAATCTCCCTAAATTATCAAAATAATCAACATTATCCGCTACCCCTTCAATTTTAGTAGTAACACTATATAATGATCCTGTTGGACTATTATTTGTCCATGCATTGATTTTTTTAACAAAACCGTTTGGCATATTTGTTTCTTTTAACCTTCCGAATCCATCATAAATATTGCTGATTTTAGTACCATCAATTCTTATGGAAGCAATTAAAAAGCCCAAAGTATTGTATTCATTTTTAGCACTTTGATTTAATGAATTAAATGATTTGGTTACAAACCTACCGGTTCTGTCATATTCAACTCGTTCAGTTTTAGCTGTAACAGCTAATGCTGTACTTGTTACTGATAATGGAATACCGAAATTATTCCTACCTCCATAAGTGGTGGTTACTGCTTTGGGTAAACCATAAAATGAAATTTTGTTTTGAAGATTACCAATGAAATCATAGCTCATTTGGGTTACAAATGTTGCAGATTCGCCATTAATATTGGTTTTCTTAACCGTAATTTTTTGAGGATAAGTAGGTAACCAGGATTTCCCATGAACAAAGTCTTCAAAAGTTGTAGTTTCTGTAGACATTGGAACATCATGCACACTTTCCATAAAATAAATATCTGTTACTGTTGAAGCTACATTACCAGCTAAATCATAAGAAATCGCCATCTTAGAAGAACTTCTATTCACATGGTTCTTTGTCAAACTTTCATCTTTAGTAATTCTGTATATAAAACCTGTTTTTGTAATTGTTTTAGTATTGGAGGAATTGGTGCTTGAGCTCTCTATACCCGTTTGCATAAAAAATGGCTCTAAAGTAAATGTGCTACTGTTTTCAAGATTTGTAGTCAGGTTTTTAACTTTTAATTTTTCAAAACATGCCCCACCTTTTAAAGTATTGACTACCAAGTTTTCATAATTATACTGATTGATATTTAAACCACCTACACCATCGAGTTGAGAAATGGTATTTACCACAGCCATAGCACCACCTCGTATAAACATCATGTCTCCAACAGTTGTTTTTGACTTACTATAAACACTTGTATTAGAGAGTTTGGTGAATAAAAAGGTAGTTGTATTATTTAATCCATCGGTAATTTTATCAATTAATGTAGCATTACTTGATTTTTGGTATGAAAGAACATGTGGATTATCGCTAACAAAAGATTCAATAACAATATCCGTTTTCCCATCATTATTATAATCAAACATTGTCACACTTTCTTTTAATAAAAATCCTTGATAAAATTTGGGAAGTATTTCTGTCCCATATTTAAATTTTTAGAACTTCATATTTAGGTTAAGTTGTTATATTAAAGGACTTATAAGGGCTTGGTTTAGATTGCATCATTCTATCAATCAGTTTATCAAAAGCTGTCTCTTTATATATACTTCTATTGA
>JBEAZU010000383.1:0-2529 GCA_041169945.1 Bacteroidota bacterium | reverse complement strand
GATTAGCTTCTGCTACAAGTTTTTCACCTTTGGCTATGGCTTGATCAATATCACCTACAAGGTTAAACGCTGCTTCTGGTAAGTGATCTAATTCACCTGCCATAATCATGTTAAATCCTTTTATAGTTGATTTGATATCAACAAGCACACCTTTTAATCCAGTGAATTGTTCAGCAACGTGGAATGGTTGAGATAAGAATCTTTGTACCCTTCTAGCCCTGTTAACCACTTGTTTGTCTTCTTCAGAAAGCTCATCCATACCAAGAATAGCAATAATATCTTGCAATTCTTTGTAACGTTGTAACATTTGTTTTACGTTTTGAGCGCAATCATAATGATCAGCACCAACGATTTCTTTGGTAAGAATTCTTGAAGTAGAATCCAATGGATCTACCGCAGGATAAATACCAAGCTCAGCAATTTTACGAGACAATACCGTCGTAGCATCTAAGTGAGCAAATGTAGTCGCAGGAGCAGGGTCAGTTAAATCATCCGCAGGTACGTATACCGCTTGTACTGATGTAATAGATCCTCTTTTTGTAGAAGTAATTCTTTCTTGCATGGCACCCATTTCTGACGCCAAAGTGGGTTGGTAACCCACCGCTGACGGCATACGACCAAGAAGTGCTGACACTTCAGAACCAGCTTGCGTGAAACGGAAAATGTTGTCAATAAAGAAAAGAATGTCTTTACCTTTACCTTCTCCATCACCATCACGGAAATATTCAGCAATTGTCAACCCTGAAAGTGCAACCCTAGCTCTTGCCCCAGGTGGCTCGTTCATTTGACCAAAAATAAATGTTGCTTGAGAATTTTTAAGTTCTTCTTTATCGATAGTAGATAGATCCCATCCACCTGCTTCCATAGAGTGTTTGAATTTATCACCGTATCTTACGATACCAGCTTCAATCATCTCTCTAAGTAAATCGTTTCCTTCACGAGTTCTTTCTCCAACACCTGCAAATACAGATAAACCTGCATAAGCTTTTGCAATGTTGTTGATCAATTCTTGAATCAATACCGTTTTACCAACACCAGCACCACCGAACAAACCAATTTTACCCCCTTTTACATAAGGCTCAATTAAGTCAATTACTTTAATACCGGTGAACAATACTTCTGTAGAAGTAGATAAATCTTCAAATCTAGGGGCAGCTCTGTGGATTGATAATCCTTTAGGGCTGTTTGGTTGAGGAATACCATCAATGGCTTGACCAACTACGTTGAACAAACGACCTTTGATTTCTTCTCCCGTTGGCATTAAAATAGGAGTACCAAGTGCAGTTACATCTAATCCTCTTGTTAAA
This sequence comes from Bacteroidota bacterium, assembly GCA_041169945.1. Taxonomy (GTDB): domain Bacteria; phylum Bacteroidota; class Bacteroidia; order Cytophagales; family UBA9547; genus CALPQG02. Next base: position 1,222 of record JBEAZU010000383.1, on the reverse strand, counting down.
CCTTCAGTTGCATCCATCGCAATGGCACGCACTCTGTTTTCTCCAAGATGTTGTTGTACTTCTAGGGTTACTTTAGTGCCATCTTCTTTGATGATCTCTAATGCGTCTAGGATTTTAGGTAATTTAGAACCTTCGTTTGTAAAACTTACGTCTACTACGGGTCCAATTACTTGTGTTACTTTACCAATATTTGTCATAAATCAATTAGTGTTACGCGACAATTTCTTAGAAAATTCTCAGATATTTAAGGTTGCAAATGTATTGGATTATTTACTTTAATGCAAGTCTATTATTTGAATAAATTTCTTAAATTTTTATGAAGTCTTATTAATTGTATTTTGTAAATAATAAATTGCATTGAATAGGGTTTTGTAATAAGTAACCTAATCTATTGTACTATTTTTTATGTTTAAGTTATTTGCTGTTTTGCAAGCACAACATTTCAATTCTAAAGGTCGTCCCTTTTTCAATTTCGGTTGATTTTATTTTTATTTTACCGCCATGGTATTCTTCTACTATTCTTTTTACCAGGGTCAATCCTAATCCCCACCCTCTTTGTTTGGTGGTAAACCCAGCATTAAAGGCTTGTTCTGCTTGCTTTTTAGTCATGCCTTTGCCATTATCGCTTACTTCAATAATGATCTTATTGACCTGTTCTTGGCTAATCAATACATGTATGTTGCCTTCGTTTTGCATGGCGTCTACCGCATTTTTTACCAAGTTTTCAATAATCCAACTAAATAATGGTTTATTGATTGGCAAATGGAAATCTTCATTGAGGTTGGTACTCACACTCAATTTTATTTTAGTAGATACCCTTAATTGCAAATACGCTATGCCTTCTTTGATGATTTCATAGATGTTTTCATTTTTTAGTTTTGGTGTCGATCCAATATTTGAAAATCGAGAAGTGACAATTTCTAATCTTTTAATATCCTTGTCTAATTCATCTACGATACTATGTTCTGCAAATGCTGGCGTCGATTTAAATATTTCTACCCATGCCATTAATGAAGAAATAGGCGTTCCTAATTGATGGGCTGTTTCTTTTGCTAAGCCCACCCAAACACTGTTTTGTTCTGCTTTTCTAGCATAACTAAATGCCAGGTATGCGATAAAGCCAAAAAATGATACAACGGCCAGTTGTAAATAAGGATAGTATAACAATTGTGTTAATAAATAGGAGTTTCTATAATAGATGTAATTTCTAATGCCCAACTCG
>JBEAZU010000382.1:0-2516 GCA_041169945.1 Bacteroidota bacterium | reverse complement strand
TAAACAAAAAACAAGCGATTTTGCGGTGAAGCCGCCCATGTCATTTACCTTGCTGTTAACGATTTTGGTTTTGGTGATTATGGCGATGCCTTTTAATAGCATGGTTATAGAGTGGAATCAGGATTGGGTATTCCCCGACTTTTTGACCACTTTTGAACATTGGGCCAAAGACAAAGAAAAACAATTGGAGCTGATGACACGAAGCCTAACCGACTTGCACGGGGCAGGGGAGTTTGCTTTCGGATTTTTGGTGTTTGCGGTACTTCCTGCCATTGGAGAGGAACTGCTATTTCGTGGTATTGTGCAGAAAAAATTCATGGAAGCCTCTGGTAACATTCATGTGGCGATTTGGTTTACCGGTTTTATGTTTAGCGCCATTCACATGCAGTTTTATGGCTTAATTCCTCGCATGTTATTAGGGGTAATGTTTGGCTATTTGTATTATTGGTCTAATAATTTAATCGTACCTATTTTTGCGCATTTTGTCAATAATGGTTTTACCATAGTGATGTTATTTCTTCGAAATGAAGGGCTTATTGATATTGATATTGAATCCACTGATGGTGTTCCTTTGCAAGCAGCCTTGAGTTCGGGTGTGGTGGTGACCGGTTTAATGTATGGCTTGTATTGGTATTTTAAAGTTAAAAAAGGAGGCGTTTTGCCAGGGTATTTAAAGGTGATTTTTGGTTAAATGAGCAGTGGGTTTGGCTCATAAGATTTTTTGGAGGCTAAGAAATTTATGGTCTTAGCTGGATAGTGATGTATTAAGAGTGTTTTAAAAGGGTTTATACTAGTATTTGTATGGTTTGGTATTTCTTTTAAAGATATTCTATGAATGTCATTTTTGAAATCGCATTTTAATTAATTAGGGCCTGCTTAAAAACAATATAATTATTGATAATTAATCCTTGGATTTATGAAATTACTTAAGAATACTTCTTAATTTTGATGTCTATACTCGTCTTAATCTTACACCTTTAAAAATAAATAAAATGATTGCAATAAGCAGATTCGTGAAGTTCTTTTGGTTTTTATCCTTGCTCTTGTTTTTTGCTACCCTTTTTGCGGCTTATTTTTATTGGCCTCAAATTGTAGATATTAAACTTAATAAGCATGTCTATGGTTCCGAAGATATTTATGTAACCAAAGAAATTGCCTTTTATTATGTGGTGGGTTTTGTGAGTTTAATCAATATTGTGATGACTGTTTTAGGAACAACCTTAGGGAAATTGCCTGCAGCAATGTTCTTGATTCCCAATGCAAACTTTTGGAAAGAAACTACTGAAAAAATATTGGTAGTGAGGGCTTTACTTAAGAATTGGGTGCTTGTTTTTTCTGGCCTCATTAATATATTGTGCACCTTGTTTATTTTCGCTCTGTTGGTAATCAACTACCAAGACCAAGTAAGTGCTAGTCGTAATTTTGATTGGCTGTTGCCGCTTAGTTTTGTGGTGTTGGTATTGGCGATGGTATACCCTTGGTTTAGATTTAGTATTAAAAAGTTTACCGTCTACGACAATGGGTATTTTAATTCCTAACTTTATGAAGGGTATTGCTGTGTAAGGTGCTAACCTATTGCTTATCATATTTAAAAGGGTTCTTAGTTATTCACTAAGAACCCTTTTTTGATTTAAATTTGCGTTGAATAATGAAGATGTTGCTAAATATTATTGCTAGTTTGAATCCATCATTGCTTTGTTTTGATAACCAAATGTAGCTTATTCCGTACAGGATATGGAGCATAAAAAAACCTGAACTTTGGGTTCAGGTTTTTAAAAGTGGTGATGAATGGAATCGAACCATCGACACAAGGATTTTCAGTCCTTTGCTCTACCGACTGAGCTACATCACCGACTTGGGATTGCAAAGGTAAGAATAAAGTTTACAATAACAATAGCTAATGTGAAAATTTCACAATAAATTTAAAAATAATTTAAAACTAACTCAAAAATCATGGTTTCTTCTCTGATATTCTTCCTCTGTTTGGCCGTGGCTAGCTACTATATTTTTAAAAGTATTGCTAGCATTAAGCGTAATATTAACCTTGGTAAATCTTTCGAACCTTCAGGTAATCAAGGAGAAAGGATTAAAAAAATGGTGCTTGTCGCCTTCGGTCAACAGAAGATGTTTGACCGTCCTCTGCCTGCATTTTTACACCTTTTTGTATATGTGGGTTTTTTGGTTGTAAATATTGAAATGATTGAAATTGTTTTAGACGGATTGCTCGGAACCCATAGAATTCTATTTGGATTGCTCGGAAATGCGTACCATGTGGTGGTAAATACTTTTGAGTTTTTCGCTATCACCATCATTGTTGCTTGTGGAATTTTTTTCCTCAGAAGAAATGTGTTGAAAATAAAAAGGTTTTGGTTAGCTGAAATGTCTACAGCGCCAAGAACAGATGCGAATATTATTTTAGGGGCAGAAGTTTTATTGATGTCAGCCTTTTTGTTGATGAATGCCGCTGACCTTTCGCTCCAAGCCAAAGGCCTAAGCCACTTCACGCAAACGGGTCC